>DGNZ01000164.1 GCA_002389175.1 Rhodospirillaceae bacterium UBA4479
TGCCAACGCAGCCCTTTTCTTGGCATCCGACATGTCATCTTATATCACTGGCCAAACCTTATGCGTTGATGGTGGAATGTGATATGAACGACCAAAAAACAGAAGTTGCTCACGTCACCCAAATGGCAAAGAAAATGCGCCGCAACATTCTTGATATGGCGCTAGAAGCTGGTGGCAGCAGCTCTCACTTTGGGGGCGCACTCTCCATCGTCGATATCACAGCCACATTATTTGGATCGGTAATGAAATACGATGGTGCGAACCCGGAATGGGACGGGCGTGACCGTTTTATCCTTAGCAAAGGCCACGGGTGCCTTGGGTATTACACTGCTTTGCATGAAGTTGGCGCCCTAAGCCGTGATGAGCTTTTGTCTTTTGAAAAAACGGGCAGTCCCCTCCTTGGCCACCCAATCATCAATCGACCCAAGGGGATTGAGTTTTCCACGGGTAGCCTTGGTATGGGCTTGGCACTTGGGATTGGCGTGGCTGTCGCAGGTCAACGACGTCGCAAGGATTATTCTGTATATGTAATTCTCGGCGACGGCGAATTGAACGAAGGATCGAACTGGGAAGCCATCATGGCCGCCCCCAACATGAAGCTCGGTAATCTGGTCGCCATACTTGACCGCAATCGCCTGCAGCAAACGGGCAGCAATGAAGAAATCATGTCGATTGGCGATGCCGCTGCGAAGTTCAAGAGTTTCGGATGGCATACGGTCGAGATCGACGGCCATGATATTTCCGAAATCCATCGCGTACTGACATCTGAGCGTCAATCAGATCAGCCGCTGGCAATCGTTGCAAACACGATCAAGGGCAAAGGTTTCTCATTCTCGGAAAATGACAACGACTGGCATCATAAGGTGCTGTCGAAGTCACAGTATGTGTCAGCTCTTAAAGAACTTGGTGAGAGCCTGGAGGCGGCACAATGATTATCGACAAGCGCACAGCAACCGGCTGGTCCCGGATTGGATCACGCGCGACATTTGGCGTCGCCCTGCTCGACATGGCAGAAGGCCGCGATGACCTAATCGTTCTCGCCGCTGACACATCTACATCGGCGGGGCTGGACCGTTTCCGCAAAACCATCCCCGAGAAATACCTGGAAATCGGCATTTCCGAGCAAAACGGCCTCGGCGTCGCAGCAGGACTGGCAAGCGAAGGTATGAATGTGGTCTGCACGACCTTTGCGCCGTTTCAGACCATGCGATGCTGCGAACAGATAAAGGTCAACCTGGGTTATATGCAACACAAGGTGACATTTGTCGGGCTGGCCAGTGGTGTTGTCCTAGGCACGCTTGGTTATACGCACTGCTGTATCGAGGATTTGGCGATCATGCGTGCGATCCCAAACATCACGGTCATTTCACCAGCAGATTGCGGCGAAACTGCAAAAGCGACAGAGGCGGCACTCGACCACAATCAATCCGTTTACATTAGGCTGACGGGTGGCAGCCCCAACCCACCCGTCTACACCGAGGATTACGATTTCGAGATCGGCAAGGCCGTCACGCTGCGTGATGGTAACGACGTCACGATTATCGCAACGGGCACAATGGTTCACGCGTCGCTGAAGGCTGCTGATTTACTGGCCGAGAACGTTATCGACGCGGGTGTCATCAACATTCACACCATCAAGCCTATTGATCGTGCGGCTATCGAAGCGGCTTGCGCTTCATCAAAGTTGATCGTCACCGTCGAAGAACACAATACAGTCGGCGGCCTGGGAAGTGCGGTGGCAGAGGTCAAAACCGAACTATCGAACGCGCCACCTCAGCTCATGTTAGGCATTACCGATAGCTATGCGAAGTCAGGTGAATACAAGGACATCCTGGAATACTACGGTCTGACACCAGAACACATCGCCACCCGTATCAAAGATCGGCTAAAGTCCGACTAACTATCTAGATTTTTGGCAAGATGCTGTTCGGGTCATCGACGTATCCCCGGACAAACAATTGAATGATTAATCGAATCAACTGCGGGTCAAGATGCCTGGGATCTCCGTCCGTGGCGGGTGTCCCCCAGAAATGGCCCGGGAAATGCGGTGCTGCCCATTTCGCAATTTCAAATGACGGAAAGTAATAAACATTTTCGGGCGCCAACTTCTCAAGCTCGGCGACGGCAAGCCTGAGGGTACTTTTGGAGATGAAATCACCTGTCAGGATCGGATAATCGGAAGCACAGAAGTGCAGCGGAACAGGCGACACCGTCAGTATGACCTTGTTGTTTGGATTCAGCACCTTGATCGCGTTAATCGCCCCGAGCAAATTTTCCGTGTTGTCCTCGATGCTTGTCGGTCGCATCTCATGTTTGGCTAAAATTTCCAGCAGAAATTCATTGCCGCCCCGACTTTCGATTTCCTGTGTTCTTCTCGGTATGACACTGTGCACAAGTTCGCCGGTATCAGTGTCGAACCAACACATCGACAGCCCAAGTGTCAGAATAATGGTGCATCCTTCGGTCAGGAGGGAACGAATATTCTCCAGCGCCTGGCGGTTTTCTTCAATGTCGTCGATAAGATCTTCGCTGACATTACCGTCACGGACACCTGATAAAAAATCGTTCAATGCGAAGGTCGTGAAAATTCTTTCACTCATCGAGAAATTGGTGACATCAAAGCCCGCCTGCGACAGGTACTTCGCAACGTTCGCAGAAAAACATGACCCCACCGTCACGAGGCGTGTCTCAAGGCCTACTAATGGATTCCTTGGCATATAAGGTACGCAAGCCTTCTGGAAGGCAAAATTAATGAAATCCTCAGAAGATTGAATCCGCTCTGGGAAACGCATTATTAATGGATCTGACAGCTTATCGCGCTTACGAAGCATTAAGGATGTTCCTTATTAGCATGGACCCATGTCGAATAGTTCGATTATAGGGTAGCCATCGAACTCATACAATTGAGGCAAAAAGGCTGTAATTTTATATTGTGACAAATCGCCCTGTCTAAAGGCGAGAAAAATGCTTAAATTTGAATTATTCACAGATTTACGGGAGTTAGTTAACACTTCGTTCAGCATAGTACAGATAGAGTTCATTAACATGCTGAATGTATCAACCCGCAACTCGAAACGCTGATAACCTCTCGCTATCGGTATCATTAATGCCTAGGCTAGATGGTATAAATAGCGATTGATCATGCGTTATAACGATAATGGGATGAGATGTTGACGGAGCCAGTGGAGGTTAAGGTGGCACACAAAAACAAGGTCAAAGAGTACGGACGGCAAAACGTCCCCAGACCAGGAAATCCATCCTATAACGAGGCATGGGCCCTCATTGAATCAGCGCGGCGCATTGCCGGCGTAGTTCAGTACGGTGATTTTACAGAAGCCGGTGACCGCCGAAAAATACGCGATGCTATTCGTCTTAATCTTCGGATATGGACCATTATTCAGGCTGAACAAACAGCTGGTGACAATCAATTACCAGAACCAATTCGCCAAAATATTCTGACGCTCTGCAAATTCATCGATAAGCACTCTGTCGATGCGATGGTAGAACCGACTGCCGAAAAAGCGGTCGTTTTGATTAATATCAATCGAAATATTGCCGCTGGATTATTGGGCAGCACTGATGACAGTATGGAGCCTGAAGCATCTGAAGACGCCATGTCGGGCGGTGATGTGTCCGACGAGGCTGGCACCTTAAGTGATAAATCCAATGAACCCTTGAAGATAAATATTTGATGTTCCGTGATTTCCGCGAGCCCAGGTTTGATCTCAACGGGAAAACCATTCTTATTACCGGTGGCACGGGATCTTTTGGACATTCCTTAGTAGAATTGATAATCAAAGAGCATCAGCCAAAACGCGTGATTATTTTTTCGCGCGACGAATTCAAACAATATGAAATGGGCCTCAGGTACTCGCCAAAAAAGCACCCATTTTTGCGCTTCTTTATCGGCGATGTGCGTGACCAACAACGCTTGGAATTTGCCATGCGTGATGTTGATTTAGTCGTTCACGCAGCAGCGATGAAACAGGTAGGCGCTTCTGAATACAACCCCTTCGAATGCATAAATACCAATGTGATCGGGGCTGAGAACGTTATTCGCGCATCAATCCGCTCCGGCGTCGGCAAGGTGATCGCGCTATCCACAGACAAGGCCGCAAATCCCGTAAATTTGTACGGCGCAAGCAAACTTGCATCAGATAAAATTTTTGTTGCCGGAAATTATTTGAGTGGCGCTACCGGAACTCGTTTTTCAGTCGTTCGGTACGGCAACGTTATTGGATCACGCGGCAGCGTCGTCGAAGTATTCAATAGATTAATTGCCAATGGTGCTGAGAGCCTACCAATTACAGATAACAGGATGACTCGGTTCTGGATCAGCTTAGATCAGGCTACACATTTTGTTTTGTCGTCTTTTGAGATGATGGCTGGTGGCGAAATTTTCGTCCCTAAAATTTCAAGTATGTCGATTCCAGATCTGGCCGAGGCAATGGCACCAGGTATGGCAACACATGAAATCGGCATTCGACCCGGTGAAAAATTGCACGAAACCATGATTCCGGCTGATGACAGTCGCTCTACATACGATGTGACCGATCGATACATTGTTGAAAGTGACTTGGATCTCCCTATTCCAAAGGTTGCAGAACGTTTTGGAGATAAAGCGACGATTGTACCAAATGAATTTGCCTATACTAGCGACACCAACAATGAGTGGATGGACGTCGAGACACTTCGCAAGGATATTGCGGACAAACATATGAAGTTACTTCTGAAAAGTGACATAGCGAATTAGTGTTTGGAATTTCGAAGTATTGCCATCTCTAAATCAATGAAAAGAATATGGTTATTACCTGAGTGACAAAAGTGTATGATCTCGGTTATAGTTGTTAACTATAGTGCTAGAAATACTGGTAGCAGATCACGAGCAATTCGCATTCAAGAATGAATTCGAATGACTTGTTAAAGTGCTGACTAGAATTTTTCTTAATGAGAGAAACTCAAACTGAGGAGAAATTCGATGGGCAATATCGAGCAGAAGCGAGATGTCGTCGACAACAATATCTGGGTATCTAAGAAGCGCGATCAGACGCGTGATTTAGACTCTCTCCCCCTCGTTGATCGATCGCTGATCGATTATTCAAAATATCATCAATACATCGGTCATGCTGGCGTCAAGTATTCGATGGCAGTCCAGGCTACTCGCGGATGCCCCTACCGTTGTTTTTATTGCGATATTTACAAGACGACGGAATTCCATTTTCGACGCTCTGATAACAACCTGATCGACGAAATTAACTTATTGCACGATTTAGGCATTCGCCGAATTGAATTCATTGATGACATCTTCAATGTAAACGCCAAGCAGTTCATTCGGTTCTTTGAACATGTCATCAAGAACAACATGAATATGAGCTTTTTCTTCCCAACAGGCCTAAAAGGCGATCTCCTGACCAAGGATATGATCGATCTGATGGTTGAAGGTGGTTCGGTCGGTGTGAATCTATCCTTAGAGCACGCATCACCCCGCATGCAGGAAATCATGCGCAAGAAACTGAACGTGGATATCCTGCACGAAAATTTGGACTACATTACGTCCAAATACCCTCAAGTCATCCTAACGCTTAACGCGATGCACGGGTTCCCAACGGAAACTGAAGACGAAGCGTTCGAGACCTTGAACTATATCCGATCCATCAAGTGGATCGATTTCCCTTATTTGCACAACGTGCGAATTTTCCCAGGCACAGAATTAGAGCATTTTGCACTCGAGGTCGGTGTCCCGCGCGAAGTAATCGAAGCATCACAAGACATGTCGTACCATGAGATGGCACCTAGTTTGCCTTTCGACCCAAAATTCACGGCGAGCATCAGAACTATATTCTTACGGGAATATGTACTGAACAAAGAACGCCTGTTGAGTGTGCTGCCGCGCCAGCTAGAGCAATTCAGTGAAGAAGAGCTTGACCAAAAATACAACAGCTATTTCCCGACTCAGCGCATCACAACTGTTCGCGACGTCGTCGATTTCGCCGGTCTGAAATGGGAAGATATTCAACCAGAAGTCTTGTTCGAAGAAGAGAGCGTCGCCGTCCCAAACATCTACACTGACTGCGAAGAAGCGTTTCATGTCGATCATGACCAAGAACCTGAAATTGACGTGTTGTTGATTGATATGTCGTCATATTTCACGACAGACAGAGATAACCGAGAATACAACGTTATCGAACCGCCATTGGGGCTTATGACATTACAGTCATATGTTAATCGGGCACTTCCAGGGCGTGTCAGCGGTCGGATCATTAAATCCAGGATCGATTTCGATAGTTATGAAGAGTTGGTAGAATTAGTACGTGATCGCGCTCCCGATATTATCGGCATCCGTGCGATGACATTTTACAAAGGCTTCTTCCACGACTCGATTTCAGAGTTGCGAAAAGCCGGATTCACGACACCAATTATCGCCGGGGGCCCTTATCCGACGGCGTCGTACAACGAAGTCTTAGAGGATGAAAATCTCGACCTTGTTGCTGTTGGTGAAGGCGAGCAAACGCTTGTTGATGTCCTAACTGCGATGATGGAAAACGGCAATGTTCTGCCCGAAAAGAAAGTCTTAAAAACAATCAGCGGGCTGGCCTTCAAGTCCGAAGATGAAGAATTGATCCCGGCAAAAATATCTGTCGCTTAAGAACGTGAGTGTGCGCTGAGGGCTGATAAGTCCTCGCGCATACGCGCGTATACAGGCGACCATTCACCTAACGTATCCTGACGATAAAGTTTCATCGTCGGATACCAAGGCGTTGACTTAACATCGAGCCCCCATCTGAAATCCGGCCCGCGCGCAATCAAGGTCCACGTTGCACATCCAATTGCGCCCGCAACATGACACACGGACGTATCGACTGAGATCACTAGATCCAGTGCATCCATTGCTGCTGCAGTATCAGCGAAATCATCAAAATCTGAACCAATGTCTACGATGCCATCGGGCAGTTCCTGTTCAAAATCGGGCCGCTCCTTGTGCAAGGAGAAGAATGAGCAACCGGGAATATCAAGCAATGTGGAGATTTCTTGCAATGACGATGACCGGAACCGATCATTGACGTGTTGGGAATTGCCACGCCAACATAAGCCGACACGAAATCCCGAATATACAGATAGGCGCTCTCGCCAGCTTTCTAGCAGATGATCTGGCGCTGCCAGGTACGGCACGTTTTGCGGGACATCTTCCTTCGTTGTCCCGAAAACAAGCGGCATGCTCATCAGCGGGCTATATCGATGAAAGTTCTTCGCTTCTGGAATGCCATTGACGACGCTTTGCACACCGCGCAACGACTCGAACAAACGGACCAGCGGCTTATGTGTCATGACGATTACTTTGGCCCCTCGGGCCGCAGCACTCTCGGCGTAACGCACGAATTGCAAATTATCACCCATTCCTTGCTCGCTTAGAAGCAGAAGTGGCAATCCTGAAATATCTTCACCGCACCAACGTGGGCGCTCATAATTAGCGTCCACGAATTCTTTTAACTCTAGGCGCTTTTCATATTGATTCCAGGCATCGTCATCGCGCCCCAAGTGAAACAACGCGAACGCCTTATAGACTTGTGCTGCATTATTCTTTGGATCTATCTGAACAGCACGATCAAACCATTGAAGAGCTGTTTCAGCCTCTTCCATATAAAGATAGCAACTGCCTAAGGAGAAGGCGAAGTCAGACTCGTCAGGATAAACTTCGCACGCCCGTTTCAGATATTTCACGGCTTGGTCAAGATCTCCTTGGAACCGTTTCAACAGACCATAATTGTGTAAAGCCGATGCAGTATCAGGCGCCAATTCCAACGCCCTTGAGAACGCCGCTTCAGCATCGTCATATCGATGCCGCACGTTTGCGCAGAGCGCACCTAATTGTAACCACGCTTGAACATCATTTGGTTCAAGTGCGACAACTTTCCGGACCAGCTTTTCCGCCTCTTCGGGATTCTTTCCACTCTCCTGCATTACAAGAGCGAGCCTTCGCATGGCCTCGACGCTGCTTGGCTCAATCGTCAGCACATTTCGGAATTGCTCTTCTGCTTTTTCGTATTGTTTTTGACTGGAATAAATATTTGCCAGTTGCAGAGTGATTGTGACATCCCCTGGCGCGCGCCGAAGCGCACGTCGCGTCATCGTCGCCGCCCGCGCATCGTCACCCATGTTGAATATGATTTTAGCATGTTGAGCGATTTGTAGCGCGTCTAAGTCGATCAGACCTCTTAGCGTCTTATAGATCCGGTCTGCTTCTGGCCAGTTACCTAATTTTTCGGCATCCCCAAGGGCGGCCTGCAAAGCACGAATATCGTCAGTCATGTTTCGAAGCTTAAACTGCCATCAGAAACTAAGCTATGAAATCTTCCCAAGGTTCCCCGTCTTCCAAGCCCAAAAAGATTTCGACGGCGCGATCACTCAACGAATTCATCATCGTCTCAAATTCTTCTTTGAATATCTTCTGGGCAGCCAATCGCTCGTCGGGGTCGATAAATCGGTTATTCAAGAACTCGAATGCAATCACAAAGCCAAAGATTGTACCTCGTAAAAACATCGCCAGGCATGATTGCGACATAGGTGGCTCTAATAAATCTGACAAATCGCGCGAAAATTTGAAATCAGTCATATCATCATCGACAACTGCAGCAATCAGTTCATCACAAAATTTCGGCATTCTATCGATAATAGCCGCGTCATCCCACTTCTCTTCAAATTCCTCCAACGTGTAGACAGAGCAATTCGTCGTCAGTTTCTCAACTATTTCAGCCTTTGGTGTTTTGGATGGGTTAAACTTCGCGGCCTTATGATGAAGTGGTGTCACCCCTTTAATTCGAGCACCATCACTTAAGTTATAGAATGTGCGGCCAGGCGACATACTGGATAATTTCTCAATGTTTTCGCGTGACCATTGCAGCACTGATGTCGTCCATACCGTGCCACCAAAGTTTGCAGGACTTGGCAACGGTAAATCTTTGATATGGTCATCACGGCCCTCGTAGTACC
The DNA here is from genome assembly GCA_002389175.1 of Rhodospirillaceae bacterium UBA4479. GTDB lineage: Bacteria > Pseudomonadota > Alphaproteobacteria > Rhodospirillales > Casp-alpha2 > UBA4479. The sequence goes on from DGNZ01000164.1 coordinate 8,989, forward strand.
CCCCTTTCGCATGACCACGGTCTTTGAATCTAGAGCCCGCATCAACACCCATGAAATAGAATTCACGAAAACCGAGATGCAGAGCAACAGACAAACCCGAGTTCGCAGCCAACGGATCAGGGATTGTCACAATTTGATCTGCGCGAGTCTTAAACAACGGCGCTGTTGAAAGACCAGGACGTAAGAACAAGATGTAATCGTCAAAATAATCCGTAACGCCTGGATATACTGTTGATGATCCAATGAAAGTGACTTGTTTCAGATCAAAAATTTCTGAGGTTTCATCGACCATCGTAAGCACGTCTTTAACGCGCTCGGTCATAATCCAAAAATCCGGTTTTATATCATTCTCAACAAGGATTGTGATCGCAGAACCGCATGCAAAGATGATGGCGTTTTCAGCATTATCACGTATCGTCGGCAACAATTGATCTAGTGACGGCCCATTCCCAATAATCATACATGGGATACCAGGTTGATCAGTTTGCCGCTGCACGAGCCGGGTTTTCCCATGCTCCAAGTTTTTGTATGTCTGACCGACCATGTTGACTTCGTCCTGGTAAAAACCAAGTCCCATCAAGGCCGTGCCAACGTTCTCTTTAAACTCTCGTTCAATTTCGCTGGTGATCGATGTTTGGTAGTGACGAAAAACCGTTGTCCCATCAAAACCGATCGGATTGTAATGTCGGAACAACGTATGAAGATTGGCAACCGTGTTAGATACGGTCGCTCCAATTTCGAATTCGATACCGCCACGTTCGTTCATCGATTCAATAAGTGGCCGCCAGTCGTATACGTACCACGATTGATGAATCAAATCGACATTCGGTTCAACGAGAACCATTACGCGGCACTTTGTCCGCTCGGCCAAGGCATCCAAATGCTGTGCGAGACCAACTCCGACAACAATCAAAAAGTAACTTTCGTCACGTGTAAGTAAGGATGAAATTCGAAACCCTGCGGTACCAAAACGTTCTCGCATATTTTTAAAGGCAAGTTGGGCTTGTGGATCTAGTCCTTCCTCGGCAAACCCTTCAATGGTCAAACGCGAAGCATACTTGCTGTACTTTTCAATCTGTTCCTTCGCTTCAGTAACCGCCCCTTTTTCATAGATTACTTTGTCCCCAAACTCTAATGCGGGTTCACCGTTGTCTAAGTACATCAGTTTTGAAATCGGTTTGTGGTTCTTGATCCGCTCAAACGCTTGTGGGACGAGTTCTCGAAATGTCTCTAAATTCTTTTCGAACAATTCTTCCGGTGTAAGCGCAACTTCGGCGTCATCGCCCTGTTCACTTAAGTCTAAATCTTCATCCATTGCGTATAACTCCGAAAACGTGTTTAAGCGCGACCCGACCGTGCTTGATCTGCAACGGTCACAAGCGCCGCCCTTATGGCGCTAGCTGTTTTCAATGGATCGAATAACGGTGTGGACGCGATCATCGATTGCAGCATGGCGCGTTCTGCCTGTAACCGCTCGGTATCACCCACCAATCGAGCCACAATATCTTCATATTCATCAGTTGATTCGGCAATCCAAGTTGGTCGTCCTGCTGCCATTAACAGGCTGGCACCTATGGAACCAGTTCGTCGTTGGCCTTTCAGAGTAACAGTCGGCACCCCACTCCAAAGTGCCTCGCAGGTTTCCTTGCGGCCATTGAATGGAAACGTGTCTAAAAACACATCGACTTCTGCCCAGTGAGCTCCTGGGATAATCGTGTTGATTTGATAGTCCTCTGACAACACATCTGAGTCATCTTTTGTCGGGAGTTCTGTAAAGAACACTCTCTCAATAATTCCTGCGTTCATAAAGTATTCGCGAATAATGGATCGCGCATAGTCGGACAAGGCATGCGCCCCAAATAATAGCAGTTCGGCATTTGGTAAGCTTCCGACAATTCTACCGACACTAAGCGCCCATTCCTGCGATACATTTGGAAGTGAAGCAAATGCGGCAAACGTGATTTTATTCGATGAGTGCCCAGGGGCTTTTGTATCTTGCGCTAAGCCATTTAGAGGAAGGTGTGGAAAAAGTGTTCCAGGAACTGTGATCAACTCCTGTCCATCCAACAACATATTTTGGTCTGCGGCGGCCAAAGCCTCATCCGATAGGACATGGGTTATACCAGGAGCCAATCCTGGTTCTGGCAAGGCGCTGAATCCAACTCGGATAGGGGCCGGAAGCAATCCAATGACTGCCCCCCGTGTTTCTCCATCTATCTGAGAAATATCGACAATTACATCCAATTCCTCTGCACGCATCGTCATCGAAAGTGTAAATGGGTCGATACCATAAATATCACGCCAATCATCGCAACCGGATCGAATGGCTATCGTCACGTTGTCTGATGCAACAGATTGACTGTATCCGCTAACATTAACTTTGTTTGATTTCGGAATGGCGAACCAGCCTGCAATTATTTCCGAGATGTTAGATCTGAAAAAGGCATTGGACATAAATCCGATTCGAGCGACATCTCCGTCGGCACCATGCTCTGCACCTAACGGTTCAGGTTCATTCTCCGCCTCAAACAAATCTGAAAAATTCTTAGCTGCTCGTTTAAGTTCTGAACTACCGGCTTGGCCGCATAGTTGAAGCGCTTCCATGGCAGGCAAGAAAACCTCGCAATCTCCAGTTGATCCTGCAATCGCTGAATTGGCGATTGCAGCCGCTTCTGACATCCGCCCAACACGGACAAGAGCCCGCGCCAACTGTGCCAATGCCATCGCATTCCCTGGCTCAACACGAAGCGCTGCCTGAAGCGCACCAATAGATTGATTAAAATGCCCGAGGATGATCCCGGTCTTTGCCAACCATACCAGTGCGGTTGTGTTTTCCGGATTCAGCCGAATTTCGGCATTAAACTCACGGAATGCTGCGCCGTAATTCGCTTCGTTAAAGAACCGTTCACCCTCAATACCATGAAGTGACGGCCCAGCATTATTTATGGCGGCGTCAAAGTCCAATAGATTGGGCGGCACAAACACGCCCAAATATGGATGTGGCTCACATGCCAGTGCGATTTTTGCGTAATAGATACCGTCGGCCAAACGTCCCACACGCGTCGAGATCGTAGCAAGAACCTGCACGTATTCTTTTGTGTCTGGGTCTATCTTATGAGCTGTCTCAGCCATCGATATCGCTTGGCCTTCATCCCGGTGGTTCATGGCCAGGACGGCAAGAATGAAGTACGGCTCCGCATTTTTGGGGAATGCCGTCACGGCATCTCGACAAACTGTAACAGCTCCCTCGAAATCGCCGTTATTAGCAGCTTCCATGGCGCTTTGAAGAAGCGGCTCCAATTTCTCCCAGTTTTCATCACCAGGAACCAATCCGCCTTCTGTCTGATCTGTCATACAGCTAACCCCAATTTAACATCGGTCAAAACTCTACTTGGCAATTTTAAGCCACCGTCATTTTTATCCACAACCACGGGCTAGGAAAAATTGTCCAAACTCGTCATCAATTTATCAATTTGATTTGGCCAAGCCCATGTTTTCATAAAATTCGCAGCAGCTTGCCCACGATCGCGCGCATTTTGCCGGTCATCATACGCCGCTTCCATACATGCGACCAACTCATCGACATCGCTTTCACCCCAACCGTCTGTTGCCAACGCATTCGCATCAACTCGTCGCTGTGAATGAAGAACATAGCCCCGGTCATCTGCCGTTAAATCAAGATGACCCGTGTTTTCTGATAAAACACATGGGATACCGCATGCCATTGTTTCCATTGCAACCAAGTTTGTCCCACCCTCGCAACGGTTTGGAAATATTGCTAGGTCCATATCTTTAAGGATGTCTGGCATCTTTGCATTTGGTTGCATCCCCAAGTCGATAAATTGCTCTGCCGGGACGCCGTGCTCTGCCGCCCACTTCTGCAGATTCATTGATCCGTCCGGACGAATATCCGGTAATGTCTGTGTGTGTGGGGAAAATTTCATCGGCAACGCTGTCAACGGCCAGAGATTCTGCCATGCGGTGACCAGAACAGCATCTGGGTGGCTCTCAGCAAATCGCTTGAACGCGGCCAGCACAATATCCTGACCTTTTCTAAAATCGAGCTTACCACCCGAGAAAACAGCAAACTTACCCTCGTAAGCATTGGTTCTCGTTATCGGGCGAAAAAGATTAATATCGACTCCTTGGAAGACCGTCTCAACATTTGGGATGCCCCAACTTTTCAAAACATCTGCATTCCAGGTCGATCCAGCAACGGTTCCATTCAATCGCGAAAGACGTTGGCGACCATCGATGGAAATTTCTGAATACTCAAAAAAGATCACACCCGCATTGAGGTCACCTTCGACACCCTGGCTCACCATACTCCAATCCATGCCGTTGCCTAACGCATGAAGCACCATCGCATCGCCAAGTTTGGCGGTTTGCCCCATTTTGTAAAAACCTTGCAAATTCTGCTGCTGAAACTGAATGGCAGGCTGTAATTTTTGGACAAGGTCATCGTCCAACGTGTCGGTGACGATATCCCCAAAGCACACCGGCGCGGGGCTCTCGCGCTTGAGTAATTCCAAAACCAGATTAAGCCCGTATATGCCCCACCCAAAACGGTTGGAAATGCTCCAAGTGATGCCAAGCCAAGGTTTCATGGTTTATCCCTGATTAAAATGGTCGCAGATTAGCGGCGGGTTTGATTAATAAAATGTAGCGTTGGAATGGTGTAAGGATGGTTAACATCGCGTTCACTAGGTAGATTCCGAATCGTTTTTTCGAAGAAATCGCTTGCCTAATTGCCAGTGTTTGGCTAGAAACGTCCCATCCTTATTTCATTTATCGGCAAGAATGCCGTCGGAATAGGGCTCCGAGCGAGAATCGCTCGGCTTAAATTGTTCTCTAGAATGGAGTTCTAAATTATGTCTAACGTAACTCTCTCCGCCTCAGTGCGGCAATCACTACTCTCCCTCCAAGGCACAACAGATCTTATCGAACGTACACAGAACCGTCTGTCGACGGGCCTTCGTGTTTCGACGGTTATCGATGATCCAGTGTCTTTCTTCCAGTCTCGCTCCCTTAGCGATCGCTCGTCTGACTTCTTGGAGCGTCGCGATGGTATCGATCAGGGCATTAGCACAGTTACCGCGGCCCTTGATGGTGTTGAAAGTATCGAACAGCTTGTGCGCCAAGCAAAAGGTATTGCGAACTCAATCAAATCCACAACCGACGCTCAGGTCGCTGACTTGGTTACCCAGTTTAACGATCTACGTACACAATTGGATAACTTGGCCGCTGATGCGACGTACCAAGGTACGAACCTGATCAACGGTACTGGCCAACAAATCACGATTGAATTCTCCGAGCAAAGTGCCAGCTTGCTCAATATTGGTTCTGTCGACTTGCGTGCAGGTACGGCCGGATTGAACATTGCGGCAAACTCCTACCTTACGGGTGATAACTCGGTTACGCACTCAGCTATTAATCAGGTCACTGGCGCTGCACAGATCAAAAACCGGTTCTTGTCAACGACAAGTGATTTTGCATTGACCTACGCGGGTTCTGCGAAAACGTTCTCTGCTGGTGAATCATTCACATTTACTTATGGTACAGGTTCGACCTTTAACCTCACCGTTTCAACGGCTCAAGCACTGACGTTGGCACAAAACGGGACGTTCACTGTTAACGTTGTGTCTTCGACAACCGCTGCAACGGCAGGTCAAGTTGCATTGCTGTCCACTGGTTCTGTGAATGCTAGTTTCTCAGTTTCTGCTGAGACGATAGCTTTGACCACAAACACGGTCGATGCCAAGCTTCTGACCTACAATGGTACGTCGAATGTTACCCTGACATCGGGTGACTCATTCACGTTCGCATTGACGGGTGGCGGTACAAGCACCTTGCAAGTCCTCAGTGGTCAAACATTTACGCTGACTGCTGGTGAAGTCTTTACGACAACCTTGCTAACAACGGGTACTGGCCTCAGTGGTGTTACCGGTGCAACCTTCGTACGTGTTGGATCTGGTGCAACAGCGATTACTGCATCATCTACTGGTGCGGCGCTGGTCAATGGTGTTCGTGCTGGCGGCAACATTACAGCAAACGGTGGGGAAATTAACTTCACTGGTCTTGTTCGTGCAGGTGACACAACCCGCATTAACGCTGTTGTCTCTCAACTTGATACGGCGTTGACCGAGCTTCGTACGCAAGCACAAACACTGGGTACAAACGTTGCGTTGTTGAACGCCCGTCTGGACTTCACCGAAAACTACGTCAACACCCTACAAGCTGGTTCCGATAAACTGACACTGGCTGACATCAACTCCGAGGGCGCTAACTTGTTGGCCCTTCAGACGCGTCAGCAGTTGGGTATTCAGTCTCTGTCTCTGGCAGCTCAGGCTGAAGCTTCGATCCTCTCGCTCTTCGGTTAATCCAAGAACGAGGGCTTTGACCCAAATACTTAATTGGGCCGCCCTTTTCACAAAGGGCGGCCCTTTTATTTGGCACTATATTTGCAGTGTTTTTGTGGTTGATAGACTTAACTTATAAAATTAGTTAGACTCTTGAGTTAATTGGTAATTTTTCGGTCAGGCTTTTGGACTAGAATGTCGTAATGGACGTAAAAAACACCTTCGCTGGACGGTTTTCCCGGATATCTCAAGCCGCTAACAAGGCTGAGTTTGAGGTTCGTTTTGGTCAAATCCAAAACGGATTGCTTCGACAGCAAAATACTGAAATTCAAAAAGTCCGCGATAATGGGATTGAAGATGAAATCGCAACGCTTCAGGCCAAGCGTGATAAATTATTAGATCGCCAAGACGAAGTGCGCGGATTGCAGAGTGATCTTGAAACCAACGCCTCGCGATTCCAAGTCATCCAACTCAAGGCTAACGAAGCAATTGCCGCCGCCGACGCAGATGAAAACGGTATATTATCTGATGACGAAGTCACGGCGCTAAATGCGGCGACCAAAGAAATTTTCAATGAGATTTTTAAACTAAATTTGTCACACACATTCCCGAATTTCACCGATGGGAACTTGGGTAACTTCATGCGCCAAGAAGGCGTTTCCCTCGATGGGCTTACAGCTGTCGCAGGCACACTTGATGCAGAGGGCACAGATCCGCCAACCAATGACAATCGTGCGATACTTGACGCTCTTTCAACGATTTCGGGGCGGGCAGCTACATACGCCGAAACCACGACCGTGCTATATCAAGGCTTAACACAGCTCGTTGTAGATATATCGACCCAGACTTTCGATCTGGAGTTTGAACTTTCCGATCTCACTTCTGAAGGGATCGAGGAGCAATTAGGACAGATTGAAGATATCGAGAACCGCTACGGAAATCTTATCCGCTCAATCTCACTCGCATTCGAAGTACAAAGTGGTCTCGCCGATATATTGGTTACTGGCACGCAGTTTGACCCACCTCGTGGATCAATCTTGAACATCTTCAGCTAAACTCCCTCCTTTGATTTGACACTATCCACGGGCCCAAATGGGCCTTTCTTTTTGTGATAGGCAGATTCTGCCCGCCCCTCCTCTTTCAACCCGGCAAACACTCCTATTTTACCGTGATTGGAGCCACCCAAGAGCCATAAGTTAGGTTCTCAGGTATAAAAATTACATGTTTTTCAATGCCTTAATAGAAATACAGCAAGTTGGCCCAAGGTTTGCTTGTAACGGTGCAGCGAGTATTCACTTTTTTGAGGCACACGATGGAAAAGCTTACGATAGAACAGAAAGTTCAAGGGTCCACATACACCCCTGTTGGCCAGAATCCACAAGCGCAAGCTAAGGCCGTTAATCTTGGCGGCTTTGCTTATTCTTTCGATGAGCTTCTTCAACGTGTCGGGGTCCGATTGGACCACGCGTTCTCTTCAGCTGAACAAGCGAACTTATTCTCCACGTCATCCGATGATGCCATATCCGACGCCCCCGCCAACGACCGCGTCGATCGACGCGACACAAGCTCAGATCGAGATGATCGTGCATATGATGATAACAGCGATGATTCCGTTCGCGCCCAATCGTCTGATCAACGCGATAGTAGCATTGATCATGATCGCAACTCACACGAACCCGCAAACTATCGTGCTGAATCTGGTGACCGTGCAGATTCAGGTGATCAAGGTGCGCACCAGAATGATCAAGCGAGCGGCGATGATCGTGGTAGCGAGAACGATGTCGACGCAAAGTCCACAGATTCAACCGAGAACGATAGTTCCGATCATAAATCTGACAGTGATACTGAAAACAACACCGCCGAAGCTGGCAATGCATCGGGCGACGCTGACGGAACCGCGACCCAACAAGCAGCGGCTATAACCGCAGCTGCAATCTATAACGCAAGTAAGAACATCAATGGCAACGGCGAGAAAACCAGCACCGTTGATGGCGCGACAGCACAGCAAGCGCTGCGTGGTAATGAAGGCGCACTAGCCGCCGCAGGCCAATCAGCTGCGAAACAATCAGGCAAGGCCGCGGCAGATGGTAAAGGTAATAATCATCAGGCTGCGAATGGTTCGACAGCCAATGCTGGCGCCGCCCAAAAGGCTGCAGATGGCGCGAATGCCGTTAAAATTGACCCTATCCAATCACAAGCACAGCAACTGTCTCGGGCCATAGGTCCTGAAACACAAGCTGCCATCAAAGTTTCAGTCAATAATGAACAAGCGCCCGTGACATCGCGGCCGATATTGACCGCAGCCAATACATCTATTTTCACCCAAGATGGCGGCGCAACGACTCAGAACGGCCAGCAGCAATCCGGGCAACAGCAACAAGGCACGCAAGGACAATCAACCCAGCAGCTTGAAGCCGCACAGCAGCAAGCGCAAGCTGCACAACAAGCTAACAATCAGGCTTCACAGCAAGGGAAGACGGCCTCAGGTCCAACGGGCGCTGGAACAACACCATCGAGCACCCAATCGACTGGCAGCGGAATGCACAACGCTGGTGTTGATAACCTGAATAATATTCAAAATGCGAATACAGGTCAGGCCACTCAGCAAACACAGCAAAGCCGAGATGCACAAGCCCAACAACAAACACAAACGGCACAGCGAAGCCAACTTCAAAGCTCTGCGATCACAGAACAGATTTCAGTGAAGATCACCAAAGCGATGCAATCTGGCACGGACCGGATCTCCATCCAGTTGAAGCCTGCAGAACTGGGCCGTGTGGATGTGAAACTTGAAATGACCGGCGATGGCCGCGTCATGACGGTTGTGACTGCTGAAAAGCAAGACACGCTCGATCTATTGCGTCGTGACTCATCAGAACTTCAACGCGCCCTCCAAGATGCCGGCCTTCAAGCCGGGGATATGGAATTCAATCTAAAGGGTGAAGAACAACAATCTGCGGACGGCGAGAATGCCGACGGCACAATGTCTAACGGTCGAGAAACGGCTGATACAGACGGCAATCCAGAAGACTTGGACGCAGGCGTCGTAAACGCTTGGGAGAGCGGCATCTTTATGAATGGCCGTCTCGATGTTCGGGCTTAACGGTTTGCAATTGGAATTGAGGAGTTAATCAAATGATCCTAGGTGGCATAAATAGCACGTCAAACGCTGTCGCAGGAACGCAATCGGCTGACGATCAGGCCCGACTCGAAGAGGATCTGAACCAGTTTCTGACCCTTCTTGTGACGCAATTGGAAAACCAGGATCCACTTGACCCAATGGACAGCACCGAGTTCACCTCTCAGCTTGTTCAATTTGCGAGTGTTGAACAACAAATCAAGCAGAACACCAATCTTGAACAATTGGTTGGTCTGCAACAGAACAATCAGATTTCAAGCATGGTCAACTTTATCGACAAATTGGTTGAAGTAGAAGGCCAGTCGATCCCATTGGAAGATGGCCAGGCAGAATTTACATACACACTGCCTGTGAACGCGAAATCTGCATCAATTATCATTCGCGACCAAAATGGCATTACTGTTTTCGAACAAGAAGCCGATACAACTGCCGGGCAACACACATTTACTTGGGATGGCTCCAACCGCAACGGTCAGACCGCCCCAGATGGCCAGTATTCCGCAGTTGTTACAGGGCTGGATCCTCAAAACGAGATCATCACCATCAGCCAGACCGCATTCGGACGCGTTACAGGTGTCGGCATCGACAATGGCGTTACGTCACTGTTCATGGGCGATATCGAAGTACCACAAACAAGCGTGATTTCTGTAAAAGAAGCCGCTGTAGCAGCAGCCGTCAATTAACGCGCAGATTTAAAAATTCATCAGCTATCTGGCTGATGATCGAAGGAGAAGAAAAATGTCACTCTTTGGTTCATTGACTTCAGGCGTTTCAGGGCTGACTGCACAATCTAGTGCATTAGGCGCGATCTCGGATAACATCACCAACGTCAACACGATTGGCTATAAGGGTGTACAGGTCGACTTCCAAACCTTGGTCACCGTCCAAACCTCAAGCACCCTGTTCTCACCAGGTGGTGTGCAATCCGCTCCACGGCAAGATACGGGTGTGCAGGGTCTCTTGCAGTCTTCGACATCGCAGACCGATATCGCTATTTCGGGCTCTGGGTTCTATGTCGTGAACGAGTCTAACGCCCCTACCCTTTCGAATGAGTTTTTGTTCACGCGGGCTGGATCGTTCTTCCAAGATGACGAAGGGTTCTTACGTAACACCTCTGGATTTTACTTACAGGCTTGGCCGACGACCGCCGACGGCACGGTGACCACGAACAACACCGCGCTTACAATTCCGAACCAAAACGTCATTTCAACTGACTTCTTAGCGACTGTGAACTTGAACCGTGTTGGTGGTACGGCGACGGCGACATCAAACATGAGTATCGGTGTCAACTTACCTTCTACAGATGATGTTGGTACAACCCATAAAACGGACGTTCAGTTCTTTGACACATTAGGGAACGCAAATACGACCAGTTTCAACTACATCAAAGGCAACCGGGATAACGAGTGGGACGTCAACGTCACACCTCCATCTGGAGTCAACGTAGTCACCTTGTATTCCGACACCGCGGGTGCCACCGTCTTTGAGAGCCGTGGACAATTAGAGTTCAACGCGCTACCTGCCGATGGCGCGACTGTCGTTATTGGCGGTGTCACATATGAATTCGATAACAACGCAAGTGTTACAGAAACTGCAACGTTGAAGCCTGTAACCATTACAACAAGCGCTACTGTTGCAAATGCCGTCGCGGCACTTGTGGCAGCAGTAAAAGCCGATGACTCAAACTTCTCTGATCATGGCGGTTACACCAACAACAGAATCGAGGTCAATCCAGGATCCTCTACCGGCGTTTACTTCACTGATGATGGTACGGGGTCAATTGCCGTTGATCCAACAGGTCTACTAACAACTGCAGGTGCACGGGCAACGATCCAAGACTCATCCTTCACTGTTGCTCAAACTGCTGTTGCGAACCGCGATTTTCATCAATTTACTTTCCCTGTTGGCACGACTTTGACAGAGGGGAGCGTGATAACCATCAATAACATCCTTTATGAAATCGACAGCAATGCGGCTGTAACAGGTACGAACGTCGCCATCACAGCGACAACAGGCGCAGCGTTAACAGCCGCCCAGCTAAATACTTTTCTTTCCAACTTAGAAACAGCGATTGAGACCAATGACCCCGCATTTGCGTCGGGTGCATCCAGTGTTCGAACGCGAAATGTCAGTGATACAACGATTGGTGGCCCAAGCGCCAACGCCGATACACTTGTGATCGATACGTTGTCATCAGGTTCATTCAATGTGCTATTCAATGACAACACCGTGAACTCTGGCGTCGCTTTTGCCACCGCTCCAACCGATGCTAGCACTACCGCAACATATGTGATCGGCACAAACTTCGCGGCGAACAAAAACCAAGCAATCACCTTCGACTCAGATGGCTTGCCAGCCTCGTTTGGGGTCGCAGAGATGGAGATTATTGGGTTCGCCAACGGTGCCGCCAACATGGATGACGATGCGTCGAACTCAGCACGGGTCACCTTGGACTTTGGTCGTGTAAACGAAGCCAATGGCTTCACCCAGTTCGGTGCAGAATTCACACCAGGGTTTATCACCCAGAACGGGTCGCAGTTTGGAACATTGGCTGGCGTTACCATTGATGAATCAGGCTTGATGACAGCCTTGTTCGATAACGGTGAAACGCGGCCGATCTTTAAAATTCCTCTCGCAACTTTCGTGAACGTGAACGGTCTCAGCGCCCGCTCGGGTAACGTCTGGAACCAAACACAATCATCTGGGGACAGTACGTTGCGCGAAGCGAATAATGGTTCTGCAGGTGCCATTGCGCAGTCAGCACTCGAATCTTCAACGGTCGATATTGGTCAAGAATTTACCAGCATGATCGTTGTCCAACGGGCGTATTCAGCAGCCACCAAGATTATTTCTACGGCTGATGAAATGCTCGAAGAGTTGGTCCGGATCAAACGATAAGGACTAGCTTATCTGGAGCCTCCCGTTAACCCCGGGAGGAATACCTCCAACCCACCGTCCCAACCCAAGGCCCCGGCATCGGACTACAAATCCGATATCGGGGCCATCCCATTTTGGACCACTTTTCTTTCTTGGCCCTGAGCATCATTTCCATGGCATGATTTCGTTGATACGTTCATTTTCAACATCACAATGAATTGGGTCTTATGCCTGAACGATCTCACTTACTAGAACAGAAGAACTTAGCGGTATTTGAATTCATATCACCCCGGGTCGCTGAGATGTTGCGTGCATCATGCACCGCCGATAGACCTGAAAAGAAAATTGGTATGCGGCGCCAAAGAGCAATGCGTTTTCCGATGAATGCACCAATGCGGCAAGATATAGACCTCCATAGCTTTGATTTTATCGAGCGGCTTCTTGAAAAAAGCAAAAAGGCTGGGGTCCGTTTTTTTGATGCGCCTCGAACCGAGCGATCGTATTATTTACTCTTGATCGGTGCGCCGAACACAGAGGACCTATTATCAGCAATAGAAAAACATGACCCTCGTTGCTTGATTATCGGCATTGGGAACTCTGCTCAATTCGCGAATTCTTTGAAAACTGTCGATTGGGGCCGTTGTATCAATGATTTCCAATCCCGTGGGGGCGCTGTCTATCTGCTGCCTGATACCGATCCAGAGGCAGTAGTTGAACGTGTTTGGAAAACTTGCAGGAGCCATAATCCTACTCAGATAGATAATTTTACCGTCATTGTGCAAAATGGCATCGATCCGGAAAATGCGGCGATTGCGATGCTGGCGCAAACGATCATGTTATCAATTGCGCAACTTGGTTTTTTCCACGATGAGACGGTGATGCTCTGGAACACTTACCAGAACAGAACAACCAATCGAGTTCGCCTGTTCCAACGTCAAACAGAACCCATCACCGATGTACCCTGCTTTGTCGTCGCGAGCGGTCCATCGCTTGAAAAAGATATCATGACGATAAAGGCCAACAAGGAACATGCTGTTGTGATTTCTGTCGCATCGTCATTACGATCATTGCTGAATGCAGGTGTAACGCCAGACTTCCATGTCGAACTCGAGAACGTCTACATCACGCCTAAATTCGCCGAGCTCTCAGAAACATATGATATCAGCGATATCAAACTTGTCG
>DGNZ01000342.1 GCA_002389175.1 Rhodospirillaceae bacterium UBA4479
CCGCATCAGGGTCCAACTCCGTGATCGGGCCACGCAACATATTGCCCGCCACATTGGCGAGACCCTGCAAGCCATCGCCATGTGCCACAGCGGTCTTGACCATCCGTGCGCGATCACCCGCATTTGCCACGTCACCGACGCAGATGGCACATGCTGGCCCAATCTGTGCCGCAACCTCTTCTAGCTTTTCGACCCTACGACCCGAGATCGTCACCCGCGCACCTTTGTCCGCCATATACTGTGCGATCCCAGCGCCAAGGCCAGAGCCACCGCCAGTGATCAGAATCGAATATCCAGTTGCGTCTTGCATCAAACACGCTCCTCTTGGGGTTGAAGGGCCAATTGCGCTGCGGACTGCAACATAGCTGAATAATTAGGCGACGACACCGATGTCAGATCGTGCCCAAGTGCGAGATAAACGGCGTTGCGTTTTGCGGTCATGATGGGGTTTGACCTTCCACCAAACGCCAGTGATGCAGTTGCAAGAACTTCGGTTTCTGCATGCAATTCCAAACCACCATAAAGTTCATCCCAGATACGAAACGACTTATTGTGGTGTGTGACATCAAGGTAGTCAGGCATTGGATGACCAGACTGCCCCCACACCCAACGAACACCCAAAAGATCACCCCAACCGTCCCATGTGTCAAAGCAGATCGGCGCGGTGTGCAGACCCAAAAGCCCTCGACCAGATGCGGTATGACGTTGCAACGCAGCCGTACCCGCCGCGTCAATTTCAAACGCATATTGGCCGCGAAGCGGCGCGTATTTCTCGGCCTGCGTCATTGAAAACGCCAAGGCATTCACACAGACAAGATCAAAGGTTTCAGTCTGAAGGCGCTTTAATCCATCAGCGACGCTGCAAATCTCGGATGTGATGCCAGTTGCCCCAAGTTGTGCAGCGATACTGGCGGACGTTTCCGCAAAAGGATGATAAATCCCCCCTGACAAGATCAGATTTCGGATCACGATTTCACAGCCCGCGGTAGCTGCGTCAAAAGACTGACGGATACCCCGCCGTCCACGACCAAGTGGTGCCCGTTGATATAGCTGGCTTTCTCACTGGCCAGAAAACTAACAGCATTGGCGATATCTTCGGCCAACCCAAGGCGCTTGGATGGCACCGCCCCACTGCGCAGCGCGCGCACCTCAGGATCGGCATAGAACGGAGTTGAAATGCCTGCGTCTATAAAGCCCGGTGCAATCGCGTTGACCCGCACGCCTGACGGCCCCCATTCCAACGCCATCATCTCGGTCAGTTTTGCCAGTCCTGCCTTAGAAGCAGGATAGCTACCGGTGCCAGGCCCTGTGGTAATAGCGTTGATCGAGGTGACGTTAAGAATGCGACCAGAGCCGCGTTCAACCATCCCCCGCGCAGCCGCGCGTGCCACGATAAACGATCCGACTAGGTTCACATCAAGTTGCAGACGGAACGTCTCAATCGGCATATCGAGCAATGACGCAAACCGTCCGATGCCCGCATTGTTCACGACGACATCCGGCACCGCGCCAAAGTCGACCAAAGCCCGTTCCACGTCAGGTTCGTTGGTCACATCTGCGGCCAGCGGCGTCGCGCCGATCTCGGCTGCAATCTGCGTCAACGCATTTGATGCGAGGTCCAGGATACCAACGCGGTAGCCATCGGCGATCAAGGCCTCTGCACAGGCGCGGCCGATGTCGCCACTGCCGCCAGTTACGATTGCTGTCGTCATGCCCAAGCGTGCTCCTTGTTGAATATAACGGGGTAGTGACCCCAATTTGGACGCTCCGTGTTGGTCGCCCTCTGTGGTAGCGCGTCAGTGTCCTGTCGTGCGCCGCGCGCAAAAAGATCGCGCAGAAACAGAGTTATCGTGCCGTATTGATGTGTCTCGGGGTCGACGTTGCCACGCGGCACGACACCTCCATCCAGATCACGCCCCAAACAGGTATGTACGCCGGTTCCAAAGGTATGCCCAAACGGCAACGTGGGCAGCGAAACGACCCGTTCTGGATTAAAAATATCAGCGTCTTCGCCAAACAGTGTCTTATCGCGGTTCGCCTCTGCCAGACGAAATTCGATAGTGTCACCCGTCGCCACATCCCCCGCACCGTCCAAATGGATCGGGCACATCGCCTCGCGCCACGCGACGGGGCTGGCAGGGTGCAAGCGCAGGCTTTCATGGACGCAGCGCTGGAAGAAGACCCTATCTTCGCGCAAACGTTCCTTGCGGGCCGGATCCTGCTCAGCCCAAGTGTAGATGTCGTGAAACGCGTGGATGGTGGAGTTAGCCGTCGAATGAGCACCGGCTTGCAAATAGAACCCGATCTCGCGGGTCAGCACTTCAGGCGTGAACTCCTCGGGATCACCTTTTTGCAAGATAACGGTCAAGACGTCGCGCGGTAGATCGGCATCTGTGATCTTGCCCGCTGCGTGCTGCGCCAACAGTTCACGCCTGCGCGCAACTGAAGGCGCAAGGAACCGAGGCTCAAAATCCGCAATTGCGGCGCGCACTTCTTCGCGCACCTCGTCCTTGGGCCGTGTTGAATGGATAATCGTCGCCCCTTGCGAGAATATCTCGACCAGCCGCAACAATTCAGCGGTCTCGCTCGTTGATTGCGCCGGTCTGTCGATGCCGGCAAAATCTGCGGTTAGGTTCATCGTCACGCGGTAACCCAGATCGACCAATTCGGTCCGGCCCGCAGCAACATCACCCGTCATCGAGCGCGTCAGCGTCGCGGGAAAAACGGTTTGTTCATACCAGTGGAAAAAATCTTTGCGGAAGACGCCAAATTCCAAAATGCGCCGTTTGCGATGCCGCTCTCCGTGCAGCGTCAGCAAAGTGTCGGCCATGATGACCGCCCCTTCATCGTACAAGGCTTGCTTTAGCTCAGGGTGCTTTAGGCCCGCCGCGATTTGCGCAGAGTCAGCAATGATATGTGGATCTGGCAAAAGCATCCCCCGATGGCATCGTTGGGATATTTATATTGATATTGAAACTATTTACAACAATACAATTCTGCCCAACCCCTCAAACGCGGCACAGAGCGCGGTCGAAGTCGTTCCGCCAAAGGCGAAATTAGGGGTCTTTTGTAGGACCAAATATCCACATGTATCGCGTTAAATATTGCATCAAAACAAAGCCTGTCCCACGCCGCGCAGGACGCAAGGGTGGGCGCAACCGGGGCGCTTAAATGCTGACGTCGCCAACTTTTGGAAGGCTTGCGAAGA
The DNA here is from genome assembly GCA_002389175.1 of Rhodospirillaceae bacterium UBA4479. GTDB lineage: Bacteria > Pseudomonadota > Alphaproteobacteria > Rhodospirillales > Casp-alpha2 > UBA4479. The sequence goes on from DGNZ01000342.1 coordinate 3,209, forward strand.
CCCTTTGCAATAAGGAACTGAGAAGCTCGATTTCTGCGGGGGACAGTTCTTTTGAGACATTCGTCATAATGACGTCGCTAAGACCATTACAGATTTCCGCGACATCGGTGCCCTTTTGGGTCAGCGTAATCACAACGGTCCTATTATCGGTTTCGGACCGTGTCCGCCTGACATAGTCGTCACGTTCCATCCGTTTCAGTTGATGTGACATTGTCGACTGCGGCAACGCCATCAAATCAACCAACTCGCCCACTTTCAGTGGGCCCTTTTCGGCAATCGCCACGATGATGCGGGAACTGTAGAGGTCCAGCTTGTGATCCGCGATTAACGGATTACACACCTGTTGCAACTGCGCATTAATGCGGTGAGTCAGGAAGGAAACCCGCTCTTCCAATGGACGTCGTTCATTGGTTCGCATTGAAGATTGTTCAGTCACGCGGCAGTCTCCACAGTATTGCGGTTAGCTTTCACCCATATCGATATTATTGTCCATCCCATTGACATGATACATCGATACCGATGATATTGACATAAATTCTTTTGGGGAGCCTGCCAATGACGACTGCCTTTCAAACGGCCAAGGTCATCGACGTGCACGCGCACGTCATTCTGACCGAGACATTTGGCGCCCTTGGCAATTTTGGCCCCGAGATGGGCGAACAAGACGGCGACGCGCCTTGGTTTCGGGTCGGCGGTTACCGTCTGGACGGAGTGCGCTATCAAGGATCGGCCTTTATGGATACCGACCTGCGTTTGGCGCGTATGGACGCGGCGGGCATCGAGGCACAACTCTTGTCACCCAATCCGCTGACCTTTCTACATTTCATTGGCGCTGCTCAGGCCGACAGCTTTTGCCGCACACACAATGATTCTCTTGCCGCATTGATAAAGCGCTATCCGGGCCGATTGGCAGCAACTGCTGCTCTTCCCATTCAAGATCCCACGCGCGCCGTCGTCGAACTTGAACGCGCTGTCACCAAACTGGGGTTTCTGGGCGGCTATATTGGCACCGATTTTCCGCATAAACTAGACGATCCAAGCATGGACCAGTTGTTTGAAGCTTGCGTGCGCCTGAACGTACCGTTGTTCTTGCACCCGTCCCCCGCAGGGATCGACGGTCCAAAGGGTGATCCCAACCTAAAAGACTTCGATCTGGATGTTGTCATCGGGTTTGCCGCTCAGGAAACGCTGGCAGTCGCGCGATTGATTTATGGCGGCGTAATGGACCCGCATCCTGATCTGGATGTCTGCCTCAGCCACGGCGGCGGATCATCCGGCTATCTTTTTGGCAGGCTTGCAATGGCCGCGCGCAAACGGCCGTGGGCACCTGCGGAGCTGCGCGCAGACGGCGCAT
>DGNZ01000097.1 GCA_002389175.1 Rhodospirillaceae bacterium UBA4479
TTTTAGATTTGTCTCGAATTGAATCCCGACAAATGAGCCTCAAGAAAAATTACCTGAATGGCGCTCGTATGATTGAGGAATGCGTGGATGTGCTTCGACCGCTCGCCCAAGTGCGAAACATCGAAGTGAACATCAGGATGAGCGACGAAACGCCCCTCCTCCATGTCGATGAATTACGTGCCAAGCAAGTCCTGATCAACCTGCTCAATAATGCTATCAAGTATAATCGCGACAATGGTCATGTGGATGTACAAGTAGATGCAATTTCGAATGGTCGTTGCCGTATCACAATTCGCGACAGTGGTATGGGGATCGATGAAAGCCGACACGCTGAAGTGTTTGAGCCCTTTAACAGGCTTGGTGCTGAAGAATCATCAATTGAGGGTACGGGGATTGGCCTCGCATTATCTCAACGGATCGTTCATGCGATGGGCGGAGATATTGGGTTTGTTAGTAAAAAGGACCTGGGATCTTCATTTTGGATTCTGCTCGACGCCAAAGTAGACGAAGCCAATGAAGAACCTGAAGTCTCAGTATCTCCACCGATCAAGCAAATTGAATCTCTATCACTCAGCGATGAAGAGCTAACAATCTTGTATGTTGAAGATAACCCAGCGAACCTTCAGCTTATCGAAGACATTTTCGATCAAGTCCCGAACTTAAAGTTGATTGCGACGCACTCTGCGTTAACGGGATTAGAAATCGCGAGTTCTGTGAAGCCAAATCTTATTATTCTGGATATCAACTTACCGGGCATGGATGGGTTCGAAGCGCTTGAGGCGCTCCGAGAAAATGAAGTGACTAAGGATATACCTGTTATTGCGCTTAGTGCAGATGCCTCGAAAGGAACCATTGAACGTGGGCTTCAGGCAGGTTTCGAAGAGTATCTCAGCAAACCGTTAGATCTGATCAAGTTCTTTAAAGTGCTAAAAGCGATAACGGGCAAAGATATTGGCGGCCTTGGCAGCGAGTTTTGACGTTTGTGCTAAAGGTTAGATGGTCGGGAAGACAGGATTTGAACCTGCGACCCCTGCGCCCCCAGCACAGTGCTCTACCAGGCTGAGCTACTTCCCGACCGATGACGCGCAATGGCGTCTCCTAGTATTGCTCCACCCTAACGATCGTGGATGACCACGATCATAACAGATCAAGCGCGCGGACTATAATTTGATGATGCCCTCGGCACAACAAAAACCGAAGCGAAGAATTAAGTCTCACCGGATTGGCGTAAGGCGTCCCGTAACGAGCGCAATTCGGTTAGTGCTGATACAATAGCAGGCCGTAATGCATCGTTTGCGGATGTATCAGTGGACATGGTGCGGCCTGGAGGCGTTACAGCAGGTTCTGTATTTGCAGGTGTAGAATTGTCAGATTTGGTATCTTCGACAAATGCCCGGATGCCACCGCTTTCACGGAGCAGCTTTTGAACCCCTTTGATGGTGTATCCATCCATGTACAACAGATCTCGGATACGGCGCAGAAACTGCATGTCTTCGGGACGGTAATAGCGTCTGCCACCACCACGTTTTAAGGGCTTCAAATGCGAAAAACGGGTTTCCCAGAACCGCAGGACATGTTGCGGTAAATCGAGTTCTTTGGCGACTTCACTGATGGTTCGAAAGGCGGTGTCAGATTTACCTGCACGTTCAGTTCCCTGCCCGTGCGTTGTATCATCTGCCATTTATGAATTAACCTTCTGACGGATCGCTCGACGACCCGCTATTTAATTCTTGTGCAGCGCTACCCTCGTTAATTCGACTTTTAAGGACTTGAGAAGGTCGAAACACCAGAACCTTGCGGGGTAAGATCGGAACTTCCTCGCCAGTTTTGGGATTGCGGCCAATCCGTTGACCTTTTTGGCGGACCGAGAAACTACCAAAAGATGAAACCTTAACTGACTCGCCATTGACCAGTGCTTCGGACATGTATTCCAAAACGCTCTCAAGCAAATCTGCTGACTCATTACGAGACAGTCCAACTTCTTGATATACGGCTTCGCCAAGATCGGCACGTGTCACGGTTTTGCCCGACATACGCGCTTGACCTCCCCCTGATGTTTGTTGCGCAGAGCCTACCTGTGACCGGGAAAGCCGTCAATATCAAAGAGTTGGAGAGTTTTGATAAGACGCTAAAATTGCGCCTAAACAGTATTTAATAAACTTACCAGCGGACCAAGCCTGCACCCCAGGTCAGACCGCCGCCCATTGCTTCAAGCAAAATCAGGTCGCCGCGCTTAATGCGGCCATCTTTGACGGCGACATCAAGGGCCAACGGAATGGAAGCTGCAGAGGTATTGGCGTGTTTATCAACTGTCAAAATGACGTTATCCACACTCATCCCGAGTTTCTTAGCCGTTGAGTCAATAATACGTTTATTGGCTTGGTGTGGCACTAACCAGTCCAAGTCTGAGCGTTCTAAATTATTGGCTTCGAGGGCTTCATCAACGATTGATGCCAAGTTTTTGACCGCATGGCGGAAGACTTCTTTGCCGTTCATCCGAAGGTGACCAACGGTTTGGGTCGTCGATGGGCCACCATCCACATAAAGAATATCGTAGTGTGTTCCATCGGAATGTATGTGCGTTGAAAGTACGCCGCGACCTGAATTGTGACCCTGGCCATTGCCGCCAGACGCACTTGTTTCATCTTCGTCCATGGCCCGCATTACGACAGCACCTGCGCCATCCCCAAATAACACGCACGTACCCCGATCATTCCAATCAAGGATCCGAGAAAATGTCTCTGCACCGATCAGGACCACTGTCTTGGCTTGTCCAGCCCGGATGAAGTTATCTGCGACTGCCAGTCCGTAAACAAAGCCAGAGCAAACCGCCTGAATATCAAAGGCAGCACCTTGGGTCATACCCAATCGATGTTGTACTTTGGCAGCGGTTGATGGGAACGTATTATCAGGTGTGGCCGTCGCGCAGATGACCAAATCAATATCTGCAACGTCGATGCCCGCATGCTCAATAGCCCGTTGGGCAGCAGCGAATGCCAAATCAGATGTGTTTTCCCCATCAGCTGCAATATGGCGCTGTCCAATACCTGTGCGGCTTCTGATCCATTCGTCGGTCGTATCGACGGTGGCGGACAATTCCTCGTTGGTGACGATGCGTTCAGGCAAATATGACCCACACCCTAGTATTTCAGAACGAATGGTCATATTAGCTCGCAGCTGCCTCTGGATTTTTGGGATCTGGATTAATTGTTGCGGGTGGATCGTCATCGATCAGCAACTTAGCCACGTCCTCTTTGATGCCTTCATTGAAATTATTGGCGACCAAAGTTAAGGCCACTTTAATGGCGTTGGCAAAACCAATACCATCAGTCCCGCCGTGACTTTTGACACAAATACCATTGAGACCGACAAACATCGCCCCATTATATTTTCGAGGATCGAACTTTTCCTTGAAACGCATCAACGCCGGACGCGCGATTAATGCGCCAAGCTTGGCAAAGATCGAAGATGTCAGCGCATCTTTAAGCAAGAAACTAAACAAGCTCGACATGCCTTCAGCTGTTTTAAGTGCGACGTTCCCCGTGAAGCCATCGGTGACGATCACGTCGACGGTGCCTTTGGCGATATCATCGCCTTCGACGAAGCCATAAAAATCGATGGGCAGACCGCAAGTTCTTAAGATTTCTGCGGCACCGCGCACGGCTTGATTACCCTTTAGGTCCTCTTGACCCACGTTGAGCAAGCCAATCGATGGATTTTCAATGCCGGATACGTTCCGTGCATACACCTCGCCCATGACGGCAAACTGGACCAGGTTATCTTCGTTGCAATCAACGTTCGCGCCCAGATCAAGCATGACGGTCGCGCCGCGAATGGTTGGGAAATACGTTGCAATGGCTGGACGGTCGATCCCAGGTAATGTTTTCAGGACGAATTTCGCCATCGCCATTAGCGCGCCTGTGTTGCCAGCCGAAATCACGGCGGCGGCTTCACCATCAGATACAGCGTTGATCGCAAGACGCATGCTTGATTGCCGTCCGCCCCGAAGTGCAATAGCAGGTTTATCACCGCTGCCGACAACATCGGGTGCGTGGCGGATTTCCGTTACTTTTTTGACAATGGGACGATTTGCCAACAATGGCTCCAGCAAAGCTTCATCGCCGAAAAGCAGGAATCGCAGACGCGGATTTTCACCGGCTGCGATCTCTATACCATCAATGACCATGGCAGGCGCTTCATCACCGCCCATCGCGTCAATAGATAAGGTCAAAGTGTTATTGGAGGCCATGTCCAGCAAGCGGATGCCCTAAATCCAGTGGAATCAGAAGATAACGCATCATACGGGCGAAACCACCCGCTTGAAAGGAAGTTAGGCGAGTTCTTCGACGACGCTAACTTCGCGCTTGTTATAGTGACCGCAAGAACTGCAGACATGATGCGGACGCATCACTTCGCCACAGTTGGAGCACTCAACGACATTTGTAGTACCAAGTGCGTGGTGCGCCCGACGCATGTTGCGCTTTGACTTTGAAATTTTCTTCTTTGGAACGGCCATCTATCTAATCCTTGGTTACGTCACGCACGGCAAGCGCGATTACATAAAGGATTTGGCATCGTGCTGCAAGGTGAGAAGGTAATTTTTCTGACGTTTATATAATTGTAAAAAATATCTTCTAACTTTTTGATTCTAAGTCTTTTTTTAGAGCAGCCAACTTGGCGAATGGGTTTGGCTTATCATCACCGCCGTCGGCATCCTCAATAATATCGTTAAATTCGGCACCTGGTACCCTCGGATAAGGGGGAATCAGTAGTGCAAGCTCTTCGACTACGGCCTCTCCAACATCAATTATACCGTCTTCAATTGGGTCCGGGCCGTCGTCCATTGGCAGGACAATAATGTCGTCATCTTCGTCTTTGATGTTAAATTCTGACGCATCTTCGCTGTATCGGCGCTCAAGTTGGAATGTCATTGTCTGTATGATCGACTCACCCGTGACCACACAGTTTTGCACGAATGATGTAATGATTTCGCCCTCTGCAACGATCTCGCGACCGATTTCTGGGCGAATCTTGACGATACCCTCAAGCTTATCCAGCGTAACCAAATCCAGCCGGCTGGCGATGGTTGCCATTTCCTCAACAGTTGGCTGAAGATCAATCTTACGCCCGTGGTTCGGTAATTCTTCAACAACAACGGGTCGGCTTAATTCGTATCCCATAGCTTAGGTCGCCTCGCTGATGATGCCGCGCGTACCATCAAAGGTTATTGTCCCTGTAATCAG
>DGNZ01000188.1 GCA_002389175.1 Rhodospirillaceae bacterium UBA4479
CAACTCACGTACACGTGGTCGTATTGTTGTCAAAGGTAAGTTGAACGAAGCTGTTAACTACGTTGCACTCTCCGAGTGGGGCATGGAATCCAACACGTCTAATTCAGTTTCAGCTAGTGATAGGGACACAGGTGCATCTCCAGAAGTTGGTTCAGACGCACAGTTCGACCAACGTCACACAATGATCCGCATGGGCCACAAATCCTTCGGTTCTATCCGTCTGGGTCAAACTTCCGAAGCTAACGACGGCATCACCGAGAACAACATGACCGGTGCTTCTGACGTCGTATACGGTGGTAACACTGTTGTTGGTAACGGCATTCATCTCCGTCAAGACGGTGCGACAGTTGCATCTTCTACTACAGTTGGCCATATGCTCAGTGGTAATGGAGAGGGTGGCCGTACGGACACAATCCGTTATGATACACCATCTTTCGCTGGTTTCAGTGCTGCTGCTTCATTCCAAGCTGACCAATCTACCAGCTATGGCTTGCGTTATGGCGGCAAATTCGGCGGCATCAAAGTTGCTGCTGGTTACGGTGGTACTGTTGAAGGTGGGTCAGGTTCTTCTACAGAGTTTGCTCAAGGCGGTTCCATCGCTATTGGTCACGACAGCGGTTTGAGCCTGCGTGCTTCAGGTGGCTATGCTAAACAAAAAGCAAATAACGCTGATGGCCATTGGACACTATCTGTTGGTGGTGGCTACAAAGCCAACCTGATCGCTGCTGGCTCCACCAACTTCGCTGTTGACTGGACGCGCAGCCAAAACGGTTCAACAAGTTCATCATCTACTGGCACAGATGCTGATGATATTGATCTCTTCTCCGTCGGTTTAGAACAAGAAACCGATGCTGGTGTTAAATTCTACCTCGGTTATCAGGTGTTCATGGCTGAGCAAGGCGCTGTTGACTTCGACAACGTTTCAACAGTTATGGCCGGTACGAAGGTCTTCTTCTAAGACCTACCAGCTAAAGTTTTCTCCTTCGGGAGAAATGCGAAACCGGAGCCCTTGGGCTCCGGTTTTTGCGTTTGGAGTATGATTTTTTTTTAAAGCACTCAGACTGAACAGAATCACTCTGCCCGGTAAAACGATTATTTGTAACCGTGTTTTTCGATCCAGGGTGACAGCTTTGGCATCACCGCCTCAAAAGACGATGCGTATTTAGTCCACCGTCCGTCTGCGCGTTTATAAATCGGCTCGACGACCTGATTATAACTTGGCGTATCAATGCGTGTTTTGCGCGCCGTATCGGTATGGTCGAGCACGCCGTCGTGCCATTCCAAACCCAGAAATGAAATCAACGGACGAACCGTGCTTTCTAAATCGGTCACAATATCTTCATAGCGAATTTCAAAGGCCGAAATTGGCATCTTGTCCCGATACAACTGCCACGTTGAAAAAGCCGCATCGTATAGATGGGCTGCATCAGCCAGGGATAGGAAATTGGCCATGGCACTGTTCAGCTTAAAGGTATGCATATAGCAGCTCAGCACGCTGTCACAGGGATGACGCAGTGCCAGTATAAATCGTGCATTGGGGAAAATACGCTGAATGAAACCGGCTTCGATAAGATTGAGCGGTAACTTATCGATAATGATCGGTTTTTGTTGATCCTGATCATCAAGGTGCTTGGCCCGCTCTTTAAAATAGGCGGCCCGAACACGCGCTAAATCAGTTTCCGACATTGTGGCGATTGCCGTTGGCTCGCCATCATCACATTGGCGCAGCGCTGTGACAGCAGCCGATATCAACGGATATTCCTCTAGCGTCGCGATCTCAGGGTGTCCGCGCAAAATCACATCGAGGAGTGTTGTGCCGGACCTTGGAAAACCCACCAAAAATGTCGGGTCTGTCATTCCATCAGTGGGCGTCAGAGTGGACCAGGTCGACGGATCGGCCGCATCGAAGAAACCTCTTAGCATTGAAATCCGAGCCAAATAATCATTCTTGTTTACACCGGATGGGCGTTCATACAGATCAATAACCCGATTGCTTTCCTCAAACGCGGCCATAGCCTGGGCGGTGTCTCCTAAACGATCGAACAAATCGCCCAGCATATGCACGCGTTTCCGCCAGAATTTCGGGTCCAAGATCATGTTGGCGTGCTGATCAGGATTGACGCTGGTTAACGTGTTGGTGGCGTCTTGATATTGCTTCTGTTTAATCAAAAGGCTCGCTTTGGCCAGCGCGAACTGGGGATGATGACCGATTACAGAAACGGCATCGTCTAATGCTACTTGAAGGTCTTCCATCCGATTGCGACGCTCCAAGGCTTCGAACAGATTATAGCGGATAAATGGATTGGTCGGCTCTGCGATGATGGCCTGGGTGTAGCTATCGATCGCATCTTCGGTCTGGCCCAGTTCGAATTGGGCGAGACCTAAATTATTATGGGTGACACTTACGCCAGGGCTGATCGCCAAGCTTTTATGGTATGCCTCTATCGCTGAGTGGTGTTCACCCAATCCTGCCAACGCAATACCAAGATCGTTATAGCCATCAGATGTGGCATGAATCGATAAGGCTTTTTCCAAATATCGAACAGCATCTACATAATGGCCACTATCGGCGAGCGCATTTCCAAGAATGCGAAGCGCATCGATGTTGCGTGGCTCTGCACGCAGAACTTTTTTTGCCAGTATGTGCGCACGCTCAACGTCACCCTGTCCCAGGGCGTTATTTGCATCGTTAAGTGTATTTTGAATAGCAATCGGTGACAGCGTCAAAGAAGGTGACGTTGATTTACTTTTGCGCTTTTTCTTACTTTTAGGCATGGGTATCGCAGTGCGCTGTTGTCGGCATTGTTATAGCAATACCGCACCGCCAATCAGATGGAAAATCCTCCGCGCGAAAAACTGCACGAAAAACTGCGATCAGATGCTTTTCTTCGTGGGCTCGTCTGGGCCCGTTGGGGTGTCCAAAGGCTCAGCTGGTTCCTTTTTCAATCGATCCATTAAATCTTCAAAGAACTTTTTGGTTTTACCTGCTTGTTCTTCGACCCATGGTTTCGCTTTGTCATAGGCTACGCCAGCATCACAGGCCGCATATTTACCAGAGCATGTAGGAACACATGCGGCACGCCCTGCCGTATCAATGCCGTGTTCGTCATCGCAGGCCTTTAGGCAGCTATCGAAATCTGCAGAGCATTGTTTGTATTGGTCTGCTTGGGGGCTCGTGGTTGCTGTGATCAAACAAATGGCAACGACAACAAACAAAGAAAAAACACGCATTTGATTACTCCACCGTGACACTTTTTGCCAAATTGCGTGGCTGATCCACGTCTGTACCCTTGATGACGGCCACATGATAGGCCAGCAACTGTACGGGTATAGAGTACAAAATAGGCGAAACAAAGGCATCCACGACCGGCAACGCGATGGAGGCTTCGGCACCGTCTTTGAGTTTTGCAGCACCGTCGGCATCAGAAAATGCGATGACCGTGCCGCCGCGCGCTTTGACTTCTTGGATGTTGGACGCGGTTTTTTCGAACCACTGGTCTTTGGGGGCGATGAAAATATTGGGCACACCCTCGTCGATCAAGGCGATGGGGCCGTGTTTCATCTCACCTGCCGCATATCCCTCGGCATGGATATAGGAAATTTCCTTGAGTTTCAGTGCGCCTTCTAGGGCGATGGGATAGTTTGTGCCACGTCCCAAGTACAAAACGTCACGGGCCTTGGCGACCAACATGGCGATTTCACGTATGGCTTCGTCGTGGTTCAGCACCTCGGCAGCGCGGGCCGGGACTTCGGTCAGTGACTTGATAAGGGATGCTTCTTTGTCGGCGTCGATGGCACCCCGTGACCGGGCCGTCGCCACGGCGAGGCAAGCCAGAACTGTAAGTTGCGTGGTGAAAGCCTTGGTTGATGCGACGCCGATTTCGGGCCCGGCCAGGGTGCGAATAACCGCATCTGATTCGCGCGCGATGGCACTTTCAGCGACATTCACAATCGATAAGATTTTTTGTCCGCCCGCTTTGGCGTGCCGAAGTGCCGCCAGGGTATCAACCGTTTCGCCTGATTGAGAAATAAAAATTGCAACGCCGTTTTCGGGATGCACCGTATCGCGGTAACGGTATTCAGATGCGATATCAACGTCCACAGGAATTCGCGCAATGCTCTCAAACCAGTATTTGGCGGTCATGCATGCATAATAAGACGTGCCGCACGCGATCAATGTCAGCCGATCCGCTGCGGCCAGATCGACCGTGCTTGTCGGTAATACGATGCGGCGCTCGGTCGGATTAATGAGGGCGTGCAAGGTGTCGCCGATAACTTGCGGTTGCTCATAAATTTCTTTGAGCATGTAGTGGGGGTATCCCCCCTTGCCGATGGCGGCACTGGATAATTCGCTCAATCGGATCGGGCGCTCAACAATATTACCATCGATATCAAAGACGTCGGCACCATCAGATGTCAACACGGCCCAGTCGCCGTCTTCCAAATACATGATCCTGTTGGTCAATGGGGCGAGGGACAGGGCATCTGATCCCAAATACATTTCACCGTCACCAAACCCCAGTGCCAGTGGGCTGCCGTGTCGTGCTGCGATCATTAAATTGTGTTCGCCAGAAAACACGATACCGAGACCAAAGGCGCCCTCTAATTTTTTCAACGTCGTATGAACGGCGTCTTTTGGTGACAAGCCCGCGCGCAAGCCCAGGCTGATCAGATGGGCGATCACTTCGGTGTCGGTCTCTGATGCCAATGTGCATCCTGCGGAAACGGCTTCTTCACGCAGTTCCTGGAAGTTTTCAATAATCCCGTTATGGACAATCGCGACTTCGGGGGTGGCGTGCGGGTGTGCGTTTTGCTCGTTCGGGACGCCGTGGGTGGCCCAGCGCGTATGGCCAATTCCGGTTTTGCCGTCCAAGGGGGCTTCTTGTAATCGGTTATCCAGATTGATCAGTTTGCCTTCGGCGCGTCGACGATCGATGCCGCCATTGACCAGTGTTGCGATACCTGCGGAATCATAGCCGCGGTATTCCAGCCGCTTCAGCGCATCAAGTAATCGCGGTGCAACAGGTGTTTCTCCAATGATGCCGATGATCCCACACATTAGCCTTTTTCACCCTTTGCCTTAAGCGCCAGTTTCTTTTCGCGGGTGCGCTTAGACCATCCCGGTAATTCTTTTTGCGGGGCGCGTGTCACGCCCAGCGCATGGGCGGTAACATCCTTGCCGATGGTGCTGCCCGCAGCCACCGTCGCGCCATCACCGATGGTGACGGGGGCGACCAGTGCTGAATTTGATCCGATGAATGCGCCAGCCCCGATGGTTGTGCGCCATTTAAAGACCCCATCGTAATTACATGTGATGGTGCCCGCGCCGATGTTCGCATGCGCGCCGACATCAGCATCGCCGACATAGGACAGATGATTGACCTTGGCACCCTCGGCCAAGTCGGCGTTTTTGATTTCGACGAAATTGCCAATTTTGACCCCTTCGGACAGCTGCGATCCAGGGCGCAGTCTGGCAAACGGGCCGATGACGGCGTTCGATCCGATATCGGCGCCTTCGATATGGCAGAACGCCTTGATATGTGCGCCGTCAGCAATCGTGACGCCGGGGCCAAAGAAAACATTCGGCTCAATGATCACATCACGGCCGATTTTGGTATCTACCGAAAAATACACGGTTTGGGGGTCGGTCAGCGTCGCACCACCGTCCATCGCGAGGGCTCTGTATTTTTTCTGCAGCCGCGCCTCGGCAGCAGCCAACTCGGCACGTGAATTGATGCCCAGCAAGTTACCCTCGTCACCGATAACAACGCCGCATGTGCGTTTATGGGTCTGCGCAACGCCGACGACGTCGGGCAGATAATACTCGCCAGCCGCGTTGTCGTTGCCGATCTCGCTGAGCATTGCGAATGCGGTGCGGCCATCCAACGCCATCATGCCCGAACTGCATAGATCGATCGTAAGCTCGTCATCCGATGCGTCCTTGGCTTCGACGATGCGTTCCAGCGCGCCATGATCATTTGTCACCATGCGGCCATAGGGGCCGGGGTTTTGGGCGCGGAACCCTAAAACGACGACGGCGGGGTCGGCATCGGCTTGGCGCGCATCCAATAACGCTGTGATGCGATCGATGGAAATCAATGGATTGTCGCCGTTTAAAATCAGCAAATCATCGTGATCGTCGCCGATGATGTCTTTGGCCGCCAAGGCTGCGTGGGCAGTGCCCAGTCGATCAACTTGAACAGCGGTTTGATGGGGGGCAACGGCGGCGGTCAGATCGTCCATGCCCGGGCCAACGATGACGCAAATACGATCAACACCAGCATCGCCAAGCGTGCCCAGGATATGCGAGACCATGGGTTGCCCTGCCAATTGATGCAGGACCTTGGGCTTTTCAGATTTCATTCGGGTGCCATGCCCAGCAGCAAGAACAATGGCGGCGATACGACGTTGCGACATAAAGTGAAAGATACCTTATTCGGGCGTTTTGAACACCGTTCGTTTGCCACACGGACCGAGGCACGCCAAGTCAAAGATTGTTTCGAGACGTTTCATAAACGACGCATGAACAATTGGTCAAAGCGGTTCTTGAGAGTGATACGCGAAAATTGATCTCAGTCGCCTGGAAGTGCGGTTTTGACCCATTTATGGCAGAAACGATCCAAAAGAAACTGCCTCCGATCAAGGACAGTGACGTTTTAGCACCAGATTCAGGTGGTCGTTTCCCGTTTGATCCAACAGATATGGACTCTGCCTTAAACTCCATGCAAACCTAGCGTCGGGGGACGAAAGGAGCCGTCACGAGTGCTCAACTGGGTTTTTGGAAATAAACGAACGAAGGGCGGCACAAAAACCGCTCCCCCGTATGAAGAAGCTCGTGAAATCGCTGCTTCTGGATCCAATGATAAACGCGCTGAAATTGCATCGTGCGAAGATTTGCCGCCGGAATTTCTGTATTACTTTGCGTCGGATAAAGACGCCGATGTGCGAAAGGCCGTTGCCGGGAACTCCGGAACCCCCTTACAAGCCGATGTGATTCTGGCAAAAGACCGTGACGTTGCCGTTCGTGCTGTTCTCGCCTCTAAAATCACCAAAATGCTTCCGGATATTAATCCTGATGAAAGCGAAAAGCTGGCAGAACTCGCGTTCGAAGTCCTGGAAAGCCTCGCAGATGACCAAGAGACGCAAATCCGCCACATCGTCGCAGAATCCATTAAGTCGCTCGATAATGTTCCCAAGCCGATTGTTCAATTGTTGGCCCGCGACTTGGAAGAAGTCGTATCAATGCCAGTTCTTGAATATTCACCAATGTTGGATGAACAAGATTTACTTGGCCTATTATTGGCGGGCATCGGCGGCAAGCGCCTAGCGGCTGTATCTCGGCGGGGTGATCTCACATCGGGCCTGATTGATGCCATTGTCGAAACCGAGGACGAGGTCGCGGTCGAGGCATTGATTGGCAATGAGCGAGCGGCCATCTCGGATCAAACGTTGAACCAAATTGTCGATGCTGCGCGAAACCGCGAAGGTTGGCAGTCCGCGTTGGCAACGCGTGTCCGGATCAAGGAAGGGACTTTGTTGCGATTGGCCCGATTCGCCACGAAAAATGTATTGGATCGCATGCGAGACCGTTCCGATCTTGGGACAGAATTACATGCAGAACTTCAAACCGCGGTTACCGAACGCGTGAACGAAAAAATTGACTTGCCCGAGCCCGCAGCAACGAAAAAGAAGACCACCCCAGAAGAAGAGACTTATAAAAAAATCAAAGAAATGCACGCCGCTGGGAAATTGACCGAGCGCGAAGTCTTGAAAGCAATTGCTAAGGACGATCGTCTTTTTGCCGATGCTGCCCTTTCTGTTTTGACGGACCAGCCGATTTCTCGTATCCGAGAAATCTTGAAAATGAAAAGCGCGAAATCCGTTTTGGCGCTCACCTGGCGAGCCGGGTTGTCGATGACCACAGCAGTGACCATTCAAGAACAAGTACAGCGCCTGCCTGCGCCAAAAGTCTTGCGCGCAGGCCCGGGCGGAAAATATCCGTTATCCGAAGACGATCTGTCGTGGCAGGCTGAACTGCTATTTGATTAGCCGTTGGGCTCGGATGCATTTTATTCATCCGGAATTAACGCGATTCTAACCAGATTGTGCTGATAGTCTCAGATGGCGAAACGTAAAACAAAAAAATCAAAATCAACGTCTTCTGGACGGACACCCCTGTTTAAACGATTGGGTAAATGGGTCTGCACGCTTGGTGTTTGGACGCTTATCATCGGCCTGTTTGCGGCGGGCTGGTTTTATACCGATTTACCCGATGTTACCGAGAATTTAGCCCCATCACGCCGGCCCACAGTGTGGGTGTTGGATAAGGCGGGCAAAGAGTTGGCATCGGTTGGCGATTTGTATGGCATTCCCATCAAATTGACGGATCTGCCCCCCGCCTTGCCACAGGCCATCTTGGCAACCGAAGATCGACGCTTTTATGACCATTTTGGCGTTGATCTGATAGGCCTTGTCCGCGCGGCATATAATAATTTCCGCGCCGGTCGGGTGGTCCAAGGCGGCAGCACGATCACGCAACAGGTCGCCAAAAACCTGTTTCTGTCGTCCGAGCGAACGTACAAACGGAAAATTCAAGAAGTGATGCTGGCGCTTTGGCTGGAACATCATTTTTCCAAAGATCAAATCTTGGAACTTTATATGAACCGTGTGTACCTGGGTGCCGGGACATATGGCGTTGATGCCGCCGCGCGCAAATATTTCGGTACGTCATCGCGTGAGATCAATCTTTGGCAATCGGCCATGCTTGCCGGATTGTTAAAAGCGCCCAGCCGTTTTAATCCGCATAGCAGTCAAAAACGGGCTGACGGTCGTACCCGTGTCGTGCTCTCGAACATGGTCAACGCGGGTTACATCACCGATGCCCAGGCCAAAAGCGCCCGTTCTGTCAGCGGTCGCGGGGGCTTAAACAGACCGGGCCGCGATGCCCCTTATTTTATCGATTGGGTTTTGGACCAGGTCCGAGATTATGTCGGCGCACGCGACCGTGATTTGATCGTGCGGACGACGCTCGATTCAAGCATTCAAAAATCGGCCGAAAAAACGTTGGCGGCGGCGTTGAAAAAATCCGGCAAGACGAAGAATATTTCCGAAGGCGCCGTTGTTGTGATGTCCCCAGACGGGGCCGTGCGCGCCATGGTTGGGGGGCGAAATTACGCCAACAGCCAATTCAACAGGGCGACCCAGGCACAAAGACAGCCGGGGTCAGCGTTCAAGCCTGTTGTGTTTCTTTCGGGCCTAAAAGCTGGGATGAAGCCCGGTGATATGATCCAGGATGCACCCGTTCGGGTTGGCAAGTGGCAGCCCAGCAACTTCAATGGAAAATATGTTGGCGATGTGACGCTGGCAGATGGCCTCGCACGTTCTATTAATACCGTAGCTGTTCGGGTCGCGATGAAGGCGGGGGTGGGGCGCGTCGCCAAAACGGCCCGTGCGCTGGGCATCGATCCCGGTCCCAAACCCGATGCATCAATCGCGCTCGGGACAGCAGAAACGACATTGTTGAATTTAACAGCCGCCTATGCACCGTTTGCGAACGGAGGCAGCGGGGTTGTGCCGTTTGGGATAGAAGAAATCCGTGATGGTGGTGGAGAAATCTTTTATCGGCGCAGCGGTTCTGGTCCCGGCCGGGTCATTGAATCCCGCTTGGTCGGGCCGATGAACGAAATGATGGAAGCCGTAGTTGCGCGCGGGACCGGTAAGGCGGCCCAGATTGGGCGACCAGCAGGCGGGAAAACGGGCACGTCTCAAGCGTATCGTGATGCATGGTTTGTGGGATACACAGCCGATCTGGTTTCAGGAGTATGGCTGGGGAATGATGATGGTAAATCCATGAAGCGTGTGACGGGTGGCAGCATCCCCGCGCAAGTGTGGCGCGATGTGATGAGGGTTGCGCATCTGGGCATCCCGTCAAAGAAATTACCCAATCCATCGGATGATCGCGGCTTTTTTGATAAACTGTTCACAACCATCGAAGACGTGAAGCAAGAGGCATCCAAAGTGATTGCCGACAACGAGCCATCATCAAAAAACGCAGGCGGTATTCCCGATGTTATTGATGACCGGAACTAAGTCGCTCGTCCGCGCCACGGAATAAACGCAGGCACGCGGCGCCGATAATCAATGTAGTCCTGACCATACAGGGCGATGAGCTTACGCTCTTCCGACCACGTGCCGACGATCAAATAAAGGCTGCCGAATATCGCGGTCGCTAGACCAAAATGGGTCCAAGCGCCGCCAATGAGAATTAAAAAAACAGCACTGTATAAGGGATGGCGCACGAAACGATGCAGGCCATCAGTCCTGAGCGGTTCATCTTCTGAGGCATTTTGTGTCGCTTGCGATAGGCCTAAGAACCGGCGCATGTCGTATCCACCGGCTGCGATGAAAAGTAATATCCAACCACTCATGCCGATGATGCCTAGCCAAACCTTGGCGCGTCCGCCCCATTCAATGTTTGGTGCGTCATCGAATATGATCAGGCCGATCCAGGCGGCCAATCCAAATGTTAGAATAGCGAGTGCGTTATAGGCGAGGCGATATCTGTTGCCCAATATGTCGTGAAAGAAGGCCTTGAGAGTTGGACCTGCCAATAGTGAATGCACCAATCCGAACAACAGCCAGACAAGTCCGTATAGACCGTATGCCTGCCATAGGGTCATGATGATCAGTTGTCCTTAGAGTCCTTGGTTGAGCCCATGCGCTCAATCGTGGCGGTGGTTGAAAATCCTTCACGCAGATCAGCCAAAACGACACTGCCGCCCCAACTTTTGACCAAGTCACCGCCAACCACGTCTTCTTCTTTATAGTCTGCGCCTTTGACGATGATGTCGGGGCGCAAGTGTTCGATGATCTCGTAAGGCGTGTCTTCTGCGAAAATCACCACCAGATCGACCGACGACAAGGACGCGAGTACGGCACTTCGAGCGGCTTCGTTCTGAACGGGGCGCTCTTCACCCTTCAGGCGTTTAACGGAAGCGTCGGAATTCAATCCGACAACCAATTTATCGCAAGCGGCGCGTGCTTGCGACAGCAGCGAAACATGCCCCGGGTGCAATAGATCGAAACACCCGTTGGTGAAGCCGATTTTTAAGCCCTGGCGTCGCCATACATCTATTCGATCTGCGGCTTCGCCATCGGTCAGGACTTTTGCTTCGGCGTCGGTGATATCCTGGTGATGCAGCGATGCGGTTAATTCTGATGCATACGCGACAGCGGTACCTACCTTGGCAACCACAATGCCCGCTGCGACATTGGCAATTGCTGCAGCGTCCGCACGATTGGCACCGGACCCAATCAGGGCTGCAACCGTGGCGACAACGGTGTCACCAGCGCCAGATACATCGAAGACCTCTTGGCTTTCGGCAGGACGGTGCGCGACTGTGCCATCGGGCTCAATCAACGACATGCCGTCTGCACTGCGCGTGACCAAAATACCGCCCAGTCCACATTCGCGCATCACAGTTGTTGCGGCATTGACGATTTCATCATCAGTGCGGGCATCAATGCCGGAAACGTCTTGTAATTCTTTACGGTTGGGGGTGACCAAGCTGGCACCCCGGTATGGTGCGTAATCGTTGCCCTTGGGATCGACAACGACATCGACGTTGTTGTCGCGCGCGATTTTGATAAAGGCAGGTGCGCGTCCATCAGATAATGCACCCTTGCCGTAATCAGAAAGTACCACAACGTCACACGCGCCAATGGCCTGTTCGAATGCGATGGTAATATTGTCACCAATGCTTTGCGACACATCGCTTGTCGCTTCTCTGTCGGCGCGGAGAATTTGCTGATTTGCCGCAACGTATCGGGTTTTAACCGTGGTGCGGCGGTCCGGGTCCCGGATCAAGTGCGGGGTTACATCGGTGAGATCATTTAGCGCAGCCTCAACCTTGTCGCCTGCATCATCGGTGCCAATCACGGCAATGAAATCGACGTGCGCTCCCAATCCAGCCAGGTTGCGGACCACATTACCCGCACCGCCCGGCATGTGTGTTTCTTGGGTGACGCGCAGGACAGGGATCGGGGCTTCTGGAGAAATACGCTCAACCTCGCCGCCGATAAAACGGTCCAGCATCAAGTCACCTACAACCAAAACGCGGGTGCCGGGGATTTTCTCAACAAGTGGGACGAGGCAGGAACGATCCGTCATAGCAAACCAAGCTCAACTTCTAACGCGCCACACAGCATCTGTCCGATCATGATGTGCATTTCTTGAATACGGGCAGTTGTGTCGCTGGGGACGATGATCAACGGATGCGCGACACCGACCAGCTTGCCGCCGTCCTTGCCGCCAAATGCGGCAGGAACGATGCCCTTGGATTTCGCCATCTCCAACCCCAGCAAAACGTTTGGTGACTGACCCGATGTGGATATGCCAATGGCAATATCACCGGGCTTGCCGAGTGCATCGATTTGGCGTGCGAAAATTTGCTCAAACCCCAAATCGTTGCCACATGCTGTCAGCGCCGATGTATCAGTGGTCAATGCGATGGCTGCGATGGGGGCACGATTGTCTTTGTAGCGAATGGTCAGTTCTGTCGCCAAATGTTGACAATCTGCGGCACTGCCACCGTTCCCAAAGAACAAGATTTTGCCGCCATGCTGAATGCTGGTCACGCATTCTGCCAACAGTTCTGCGAACGGTTCTTTGCAGGCGGCAGCTGTCCGTTCAACAACGTCACGGTGCTCGGCAAATTCAGAGGCGTAAAAATCATCAATATTCATGGAAACTATTCTAAACCTTTATCCGCTCGCCTGTGCGAAGACTTTCAACAACGGCAATGGTTGCTGCCGACGTTTCAATAAGTTGGTCTTGTTCTATCGGCGGTGCTGCGCCATCTGTGACAGCAGCAATGAACGCGGTGATCTGTTGTTTGTGTCCTTTGTCCTGAGATGCGGACGATGTTTTTGTCGATCCCAGTGCGGACAGCGATAATTTGGTGAAGTCATCAAGGACAGCCGCCCTGCCGCCACAGAACACTTCAATGCGTTCTTTTGGAAGCGAGGTGTCTCCCTTGCCGGTGTAGATGATCGTCGCAAGGCTACCGTCGGCAAATTTCAGCGTGGCAACAACATCATCGCCTGTGCCGTTTTCAGATGTTGCCGCATCGGCTTGAACCGACGTGATGCTGGCGCCAACCAAGTGTCGCGCCAGATCAACGAAGTGACACATTTCACCCAAGATACGCCCACCACCCTCGTCAGATGATTGGGTCCAATGCGCACCATCAATAGCGCCGCCGTTGACGCGCAATGTCACCATCCGTGGACCCGTCGCACTCGCAAAGTGCGCCATAAGTTCAGCAACCTGCGGTGCAAACCGACGGTTAAAGCCAACTTGTACAAATCCATCATTTTCGTTTAGCGCGTCGATCACGTCATTCAATTGATCGAAATCCAACGCCAAAGGTTTTTCAACGAACACGGATTTTCCAGCTCGAAGGGCGGCTGCCGTCATGGCAGCATGGCTGTCATGACGTGTCGCAATCACAACGGCATTGATTTCAGGATCATCCCAGATGATCTGGTTTTCAGTGGTTGCCTGCTCAAACCCGAATGAATTCGCGCCGTGTTCAGCATTTGCACCACGTTGCGTCGAAAGCGTTTTAAGTCGCACACCGTTTACTGATTTAAGGGCCGGGATCAAAACGGCACGAGCGAAGTTCCCCGCACCTGCCATGGCCAATACCGCTGCACCCGCTTTATGCTTGGACGCTGAATTAATTTGTCGCGTTTTGGTTTCATCAGGCGCGGCGTCGGTATACGACAGCACGACGCCTAAGTGACGTTCCTTGCCTGCGGTGACCAGCGCATAAGCTTGGTCGGCATCATCCAAATCAAACGTATGCGTGGTGAAGGCGGTGACGTCGAGACGTCCAGAATCACCTTGGCGCATCAGGCGGAGCGTTTCTGCTAGGTTCTCGGTCTCTGTCCAACGGACCCAGCCTTCGGGATATTTCACGCCGCGCTGTTCGAAATCGGGATCGTAGCGACCCGGGCCATATGAGCGCGATACGGTTAGCGTCAGTTCTTTTTGCATAAAGGTCTGATAAGGAAAAGTCGTGCCCGTCAGGCCGACCATTACAATCTGTGCACGGTCGCGGGCGATATCTGCAGCGACTTCAAACGGTTCGCTTGATGTTGTGGCTGCTGAAATCAGCACAGCATCTGCGCCACGGTTTCCTGATATGCCCCGGATGGAAGCGCCGGGATCATCAGATGGTTTTATCGCCAGCTCGGCACCAAGAGACGTCGCCAATGCCAATCGGTCATCGGCGTAATCGAGTGCAACCACACGTGCACCCGCTAATGTGAGGAAGCGTGCCGCCAACTGTCCGACCAAGCCGCAACCGATGATGGCAACGACGTCGCCTAATCCGACTTTTAGATTTCTTGTCGCATGAAGTGCAATCGCGCCGACGGTCCCGTAACAGGCTTGATCATCGCTGACGCCATCAGGGATCTTGGCGACAAGATTTTCTGGCACCACGTTGAGTTCTGCATGATTGGCGATGCCAGCACCTGCCATAGCGACGCGGTCGCCGGGCTGATACGTGCCTTCTAGACCTGCACCTACTGCTATGACTTGCCCCGCAGCTGAATAGCCCAACGGTAACGGCTCATCCAGGCGGGCCATGACAGCCTTCCAAGTATTCCAGAGGCCCTCTTTTTTGGCTTTCTCGAGAGCTTTTTTAACCAGGTCAGGCCGCGCCTGCGCTTTCGCTGCCAGGCTTTTCTTGGCGAAGTCGACAACCATTCGTTCCGTCCCCGCAGAAATCAAAGACGCGCGGGTCTGGACCAGCAAATGGCCTGATTTAACTTTTGGCGCAGGCACATCTTTGAGTGCCAGTTTGCCTGTTCTTCGCGATTGAATGACCTGCTTCATATTGTTCGTGTGCGCCTAAAGGATGCTTTTGAAATATGCGATGGTCCGTTCAAGGCCATCCCGTAGGGGAATGGCCGGTTCCCAGTCTATGGCCAATTTTGCCAATGAGATATCGGGGCAGCGTTGCATGGGGTCGTCTTGTGGAAGTGGCTTAAGAACAATTTCTGATTTGGCCCCGGTCATCTCGATCACCAGTTCAGCCAATTGCCGAATGGTGAATTCATCTGGGTTGCCCAGATTCATCGGGCCTGTGTTGGTATCGTCGGCGTCCATCATGCGCATCATGCCTTCGACCAGATCATCCACATAACAGAACGAACGTGTTTGTGATCCGTCCCCATAAAGTGTGATGGGTATGCCCTGTAGCGACTGCATAATAAAGTTCGACACAACACGGCCATCATCAGGATGCATCCGTGGACCGTAGGTGTTGAAGATACGGCACACACGAATCGGTGTGTTGTGCTGGCGATGATAATCAAAAAACAGTGTTTCTGCGCAGCGTTTGCCTTCGTCATAGCACGCACGCGGGCCGATTGGATTGACGTTCCCCTTATAGCTCTCGGGCTGTGGATGAACCTCGGGATCGCCGTAAACTTCGCTGGTTGATGATTGTAAGATTTTAGCGCCTGTGCGCTTGGCCAAACCTAATGCGTTGATCGCCCCGTGGACACTTGTTTTCGTCGTCTGCACCGGATCGTACTGGTAATGCACGGGTGATGCGGGGCAGGCCAAATTGTAAATTTCGTCGACTTCTACATACAACGGAAAGGTCACATCATGCCGCAGCAGTTCGAAGTTCTTGGCATCGAGCAGATGCGCGACATTAGATTTGGTCCCGGTGAAGAAATTATCGACGCAGAGCACATCATCACCGCGAGCGACGAGGCGTTCACAAAGGTGCGATCCGATAAATCCTGCGCCCCCTGTGACGAGAACTTTTTTAGCTAATAATGAACTCACAATAATGCCTTCTTCACCCCTGAATTGATGGCACGGAAACTACCACCCACGATCACGGGGGCCAAGGCGAAAGGGGATCACGTAGATAAGAAGCGGCATTGGCCGTCTTCGAGTGCCAGTGCGGTCAGATAATCGGACTGCCAAGCCCCCGTATCGATGTTAATCCGATTTCTTCGAACTTCAGGTTCATAGTGGGGTGTGTGGCCATGCACGATCAATGCACCATGGTCTCGTTCTGAGTTTAAAAATGCTTCGCGAATCCACATCAAGTCCTGTGCGCGTTGCTGATCAAGCGGGCGGGTCGGGTCAATCCCCGCATGGGCGAAGAACACGCTACCTTTTCTCCAGGATGTTTTGAGGCTTTCGAAGAAATCCCAGTGATGGGGGGGAATTGCCTGTTTAAGGGCCTCTTGGACCGCCTGAGGGGGGCGTATGTCTTTTTCAGGGGCAATATCGAAGCCATAGCTTTGTAATGTCGCGCCGCCGCCGTTTTCGAGCCAAATTTCGTAAGGGACAGATAACGTAGTCAGGTCCATCACATATTTTTCATGATTCCCCATGAGGAAAACGCATTCCACGTCGGATATTGAAAGTTTCGAGAGGTAATCAATAACCCCGGCAGAATCGGGTCCGCGATCGACGTAATCACCCAGAAAAACAATCGTGTTTTGTATTTTCGGATCGGCCGACATGTCCTGAATAATGATATCAATGAGTTCCAGCAACAGATCCAGGCGCCCATGGATATCTCCAATGGCATACACCCGGTGGCCTTTTGGCAGTTCAACGCTTGCATGAGGACCGTTCAACGCTTGGAACCGTTGGTGTGTCATGTCTTTCCTTGGTCGTCCCTTGGCCTGCCCATGGGGTCCCCTTGTGATGATATCTGAGTTATACTGTCGGGTATTGTGCACTCGATATTCGTGAAGGATATTAACTTTTTCTGTAAACTGGCAGATTTAAAGGGAACTGTGGCAGACGTATTAGACAAATCAAAGACTCAGGAGACCATTCTCCTGGATAAGCTGACGCGGATCGAAGAAAACCCCGCTGGGTACTTTGCCGTGCATATGCATCTGTCCGATTTGCGCCCCAGTAACAGACAGCCACATTTTATAACCATTGCCGCGCGCGCGTTTGAAAATCTTGTGAACAGCGCCGACGCCGTCATTTATGACATGATGAACCAAGACTTGGTTTTGGTTTGCCATGATGTGTTGGTCGAAGATATCGATCCATATATTTCAAAAGTTAAAACCTTGTTCAACGAAGACCCGTTGACCCTGGACGAGGATGAATACGAAGATCAGTTTTCGACGTGGTATGATCTTTCGTCGCGTGAGGATTTTGCGGCGTTTTTATCGGCCATCACAGAGCTTTCGGTTTACGCTGAAAACAAGATCGAAGAGATCAAGAAAACCACCGCTGAACAAGAAGGCCACGGTTCAGGCGATCCTTTAACGGCTAAGAACTTGGCCGCGATTAACCAAAAGCTACATTCGACGCGTATTGCCGATCTGATCCGCCAACAGGCCTGTGTCCGGATCGCGCCCGGCAAGGCAGGCGAAATGGTGTTTCACGAGCATTTCATCGCGATGGCTGAACTCAAGGAACGGGTATCACCAGGGATTAACCTATTCACCAGTCCTTGGCTTTTCCAGTACCTGACGGAAACGCTTGATAAACGCATGTTGGCGGTGATTGGCCGTAAGAATTTCGCTGACGTCAAAGACCCGATCAGCCTAAATCTGAATATTGCGACGGTGTTGTCGCGTGATTTTGCGAACTTCAACAAAGCTGTTGGTGATCACGCGAATAAGCTGGTTATCGAGTTTCAGATTATCGATATTTTCTCTGATATGAACACGTACGGGTATGCACGTGATATGCTTCAGGATCGGGGGTATCGCGTCCTGGTCGATGGGGTGAATCCTCTTTCGTTTCAGTTTTTTGATCCTGCGACGTTACGGCCCGATTTCATCAAAGTTGGATGGGGCAAAGAGTTTGAACAGGAAACCGACAACACGACTCGATTGACGACGTTCAAACAAACGGTAAAACACGCAGGCCCCGATAGTGTGATCCTGTCCCGTGTGGGCACGGAAAAAGCCGTTAAATGGGGGTTGGCCCTCGGCATATCCCGGTTCCAGGGGTATTTTATCGACAAGCTGGTGATGGCGATGACGAAATCTCGGGTAAAGCCACGCGCGAAGCCAAGCGCCAAACAGGGTGCGGCGTAAGCCGGGGATGATTTAAATGGCAACAACACCCGACAAGCTTCCGTCACAGGAAAAACTCCTCGTCGATTACATCACGCGACTGGAAAAGCACAAAGACGGCCGTGGTTTGGTGCATGTGCACCTGTCGCAGTTGCGTCCATTTAATCGTCGCGAACAGCACATCCGCGTCGCATCCGGTCACTTCGAAGGCATGGTCTCGGATATGACCGGGCAGTTGTTTACGCTTAAAAATGCCGATTTGTTTTTTGTCTACAAAGACGAGGTCAAACATCAGGTTGAGACGACGCTGCAAAAAGTACGGTTTTTGTTTAGCGATGATCCACTTGTCGACGAAGAAGGTGTCGACGGTCGTGAGTTTGCGACGTGGTATGACGCCAGCGAACAGTACGAAGATATCGTCCAGATTGTCCAAGGTATGGCGGACGCCGAAGAAAAACGCCAAACCGAAGTGCGCAATCGGATGGACGCGCGACAACGGCTTAAAGAAAAACAAAAAATGGGCGAGCCGCTGACGCCTGCGGTTTTGGCCAAGGTCGAAGACGCCTTATCGCGTGCCGATCTATCGAATTTGGTCCGGCGTCAATTCATCTGCGAAGTCGATGGAAAAATGGTTCCGGAACTTCTGTTCAGTGAACTGTTTATCTCGATCCAGGATCTGCGCGAAACGATCTTGCCGGGTGTGAATCTGGTTGCCAATCGGTGGTTGTTCCAGCACCTCACCGAAACCTTGGATCGTCGCGTGCTGTCCATGTTGATGAAAACGGATGCCGTATCGATTTCAGGCGATATCAGTTTTAATGTGAATGTGAAGACGCTGCTATCGAATCAATTCCAAGTCTTTGACGATAACCTATCGGCGGCACGGCGTGGTGCCATTGTGATCGAACTTCAAAAAGAAGACATCTTCTCTGATCTGGCTTCATTCTTGTTTGCCCGCGAATTTGTGCAGGCCAAAGGCTATCGGCTGTGTATCGATGGCCTGACGATG
Source organism: Rhodospirillaceae bacterium UBA4479 (assembly GCA_002389175.1). GTDB lineage: Bacteria > Pseudomonadota > Alphaproteobacteria > Rhodospirillales > Casp-alpha2 > UBA4479. The sequence continues at coordinate 19,097 of DGNZ01000188.1, forward strand.
GAGACATTGTCCGTTATCGATCGTGATCGTTTGGGCACCGACATGGCCAAAATCGTTTGGCATCCGAATCTGGTGGATTCTGGGGACGAAGTTCAGCGCATGATCCGACAATTTGTTGAACGTGATGGCGCGGATAAATGGATTCTATGCCGCTGTGATAACCGTGAAGCCATCGACTTTGGTCGGTCGGTTGGCATCAACCGATTCCAGGGCCGATTTATCGAAAGCTTGATTGCGGATGACAATCGTCGGCGCGACTTAATGAAACTCAAACGACGGATAGAGCGCAGTTCAGAACCTGCATTTGAAGACGAATGACCCCTGATCTTTGTGATTTAAATGCGCATCAGTTGCGTAACATGTTGCGCGCACGCGAAATCTCCGCCGAAGAATTATTGGCGAGCTGCCTTGTCCGCATCGAAAATGTGAACGGCACCATCAACGCGATCACGGCGATGGATATAGATCGTGCCACGCGCGATGCCGAGACCGCGACCAAAACACTTAAGCAGGGCGATGCGCCGCCTTTGACGGGCATTCCTGTTGGGATCAAGGACTTGAACCGGACGGCGGGAATGCGGACCACGTATGGCTCGTTGCTCCACAAAGATGAAGTCCCTGAGCATGACGAAGCATTGGTAACACGTCTGCGCGAAGCCGGCGCGATCATCTTGGCAAAGACCAACACACCTGAATTCGGGTCAGGCTCCAACACCACCAATCGGGTGTTCGGGCCGACGCTTAATCCACATAACCCATTGCGTACGCCGGGTGGATCATCGGGTGGATCTGCCGCTGCGTTGGCGTCGGGAATGCTGCCCTTGGCGCATGGCAGTGATACGGGGGGAAGTCTCCGGAACCCCGCAACATGGTGCGGGGTGGTTGGTTTCAGGCCGACACCCGGATTGGTATCCCGCGAACAACGCAGCTTAGGCTACACCCATTTTAGTGTTCAGGGACCAATGGCACGTAACGTTGATGATATTGGGTTGATGATGACAGGCTTGGCTGGCGACGATGCGCGCGATGTGCTGTCGGGGCCATGCGATCCCGGGTCGTTTTTAACACTCGATCAAATCGATGTTTCAGACCTCAAAGTTGCTTGGTCAACTGATTTTGGTGGTACGGTTCCCGTTGATAACGATATCGCGGCGACGTTTAAAAAATCCATTGGCGGCATTCAGCATTTGTTCAAAAGCTGTAATGAGGCGCATCCGAATTTCAAAAATGCGCGCGATATTTTTTGGATACTCCGGTGCGTCTACTACGTTGCCAATCACAAGGAGCGCGTGGCCAATCACGCGGACTTGTTATCGCCGACGATTGTGTCGAACACAAAAGCCGGCTTCGATATGTCGTTGGAAGATGTTGCGTGGGCCGAAAAAGCGTGGGTCGCGCTTTATCAAGAATTCCAGGAATTCTTTGCAGATATTGATCTTTTTATTGTGCCCGGAAATGCGATCCCGCCATTCTTGGTCACCGAGGGCATCCCCACATCGATCAACGGCAGAGAGATGGAAAATTACATGGACCCGTCGTTGGTTCGCTCTGCGCTGACCTTAACGGGGCATCCCGTGATTGCACTGCCGTGTGGCATGGATCACGTCGGGATGCCGTTTGGTTTTCAGGTTGTCGGCAAACGCCGTGGTGATCTAAAGCTTTTGCAGGCGGCTGCGGCCATCGAAAAAGAAATCAATCAGATTGATGATCTCAAAGTTTCATCACCAGACCTCAGTCCTTATTCGTAACACCAGCAGTATCAAACGTCGCCATCCCGTTGTGGCACGCAACAGCGGCGCGCACGATGGGGATCGCCAACGCAGCCCCAGAAGCCTCGCCCAAGCGCATTCCTAAATTAAGCAGTGGCTGCTTGTTCAGTTTTTTTAATAACAAGTGATGCCCAGGTTCCGCCGACACATGGGCCGCCAAACAATGATCAAGTGCACCAGCTGCGGCGCATTCTAGGGCAGCCGCAGCAGCACCCGCGACGTATCCATCGATCAGCACGACTGTATGGTTCATCCGTGCGCGCAATATCGCGCCTGCCATCGCGGCTAATTCGCGACCACCCAGACGACGCAATAAATCAATGGGATCAGATGTCTCTGATGTATGAAGCTTCACGGCTTCGGCGATGATCTTTGTTTTGTTGGTCAGTGCTTCGTTGGCAACGCCCGTGCCGGGGCCGACCCATTCAGCGGCTTGGCCGCCAAACAGCGCCATGGCCACAGCGGCAGCAGACGTTGTGTTGGCGATGCCCATTTCGCCGATGGCAAGGATATCAAGATTTTCAGGCACCGCGTCCCAACCCGCGTTGACCGCTGCCATAAATTCATCTTCTGTCATGGCGGGGCCCGATGTGAAATCCGACGTGGGGTTTTCAAGGTCGAGTGCGATCACATCAAACGATGCCCCTGCGACCTGGCTAATCTGATTAACGGCAGCGCCCTCGGCTTCGAAGTTTGCGACCATCTGTGCGGTGACTTCGGGTGGGAATGCGGAAACGCCACGGCGGGCGACACCGTGGTTCCCGGCGAAAACGCGCACGGCTACCTGATCCACTGTGGGGCCATTGGCACCCTGCCATGCGGCCAGATGCTCTACGATATCTTCGAGCCGCCCAAGTGAGCCGGGGGGTTTCGTCAGAACCTGATCACGCGCGCGTACACGATTAACCGCGTCCGCATTAGAACCAGGTAGGGCCTTTAGGGCATCGGTGACATCAGCAATTGTGGTTGGGCATGAGTCCATGGCGCCAGACTATAAGCGTACGAGAACGGTGTTCGAAAGCATAAAACGGTGACAGCGCCGACGGGTGACGATAGAACGACTACATGCGCTCGAATAGATCATTTGCACCTGTCCGTGATGTCCGAATTGCGACCACATTCTTGACCCGCATCCCCGTGGGGTGGGTGCAAGGGATGGGCGTCGGCGACTTGTCTAAAGCGGCATGGTCTTTTCCAATCGTGGGTCTGGTTGTAGGTGGTATCGGTGGTGCAGCGCTGTATGGCGCAGCGGCCTTGGATTTGCACCCCTTGGCATGCGCCTTTATCGGGTTGGCGGTGATGGCATTGATCACCGGCGGCCTGCACGAAGACGGCTTGGCCGATGTTGCCGATGGGTTTGGTGGCGGCGGCGATAAAACCCGCATCTTAGAGATCATGCGTGATTCGCGTATCGGCAGCTTTGGTGTCTTAGCACTCGTCTTTGGTATCGGTATTCGGGCGGCGGCACTTTCAGGCGTGCCGGGACCGGGCTTGGCGTGGGTGACCTTGATTGCCGCAGCCATTCTTTCGCGCGCGGTACTCCCCATGCTTATGGCGATGATGCCAGCAGCACGCTCTGACGGCCTATCAAAGGGGGCAGGCCAGCCTTCGATGACGGGTGCATTTATCGCGCTGGCATTGGGTTTGGTTGCACTATTCGCCCTCATGCCTACTAATTTGGCGTTTGTCGCCATCATGGTGGCAATTCCACTTGCGGGCCTTATTGTTCTCTGGGCTTATCGTCGCCTAGGCGGGCAAACGGGTGACGTTTTGGGTGCCGCCCAGCAAGTTATTGAAATGTCCGTGATTATCGCGGCCGCAGGTTGGAGTTTAAGTTTCTAGATGTCAGATAATGTGACCAGATGGTGGCTTGTCCGCCATGCCCCTGTCGTGGGCGTCGAAGGCAAAATTTACGGTGCAGATGATGTTGAATGTGATTTATCTGACGCGGCCTCTTTCCAGTCATTGGCGAAGCGATTGCCGGGTGATGCGCCGTGGTTCACATCGCATCTGAGTCGGGCCAAGCTGACGGCGCAGACGGTTCGTGATGCAGGACTTGCAACATCTGATCCCGTTATTGATGAGCGGTTTGGCGAGCAATCGTTCGGAGATTGGCAGGGCCAAACCTGGGATGGGATGCGCGCCGCTGATCCTGAGTTCTATGATAATTTTTGGCTCGACCCGGTGCGCAATCGCCCCCCGAATGGCGAGAGCTTTGCCGATCAAATCGCCCGCGTGGGTGAGGCCATTGATCATTATACCGAACAGCATCCCGGTGGGAATATCGTCTGTGTCTCACATGGTGGGACCATACGTGCAGCGATTTCTCATGCCTTGGGGCTTGATCCGTTCGCAGGCATGGCCATTACCGTTGGGACGTTATCATTGAGCATTATTGAACATGTGCCGGGCGGATTGCTGCGCGGTAAAGGCAGCGCTTGGCGGGTCGTGCACGTCAATCGGCCAGCCCGAGATGATCAATGAGAGAAGATCAGTAGAGAGAATCAATGAGCGAGTTAAACTTACCGCATGCGACGCTCGTCCTGGGTGGCGCACGATCCGGGAAAAGTAAATACGCCGAAGTCTTGGTCGAAGGCTCTGACGCGACGGGTGGATTGGTCTATGTCGCGACCGCGCAGGCGTATGATGATGAAATGCGCGACCGTATTTCCATTCATCAGAAACGACGAAATGATCGCTGGTCCACTATGGAAGCGCCACTTGATCTGAATATGGCGCTTAAATCTGATGCATGTTGTAGCCGGGCGGTGCTGGTTGATTGTCTGACATTGTGGATTACCAACTTGATGACGGCCGGGAAAAATGTGTCGCGTGAAATCGATGAATTATGCGTAACAATTCCATCGTTGACGGCGCGCGTCGTGTTTGTGTCTAACGAGGTCGGTCAGGGAATTGTACCTGACAATGATATGGCCCGAGAATTCAGAGATTACGCTGGTATCGCGCATCAACAATTAGCCACCGTTTGCAATCGTGTTGTGTTTGTGACCGCGGGTTTGCCGCAGATTTTGAAGGACGAAAATTAGAATGAAAATCCCTGCAACCGTTATCACTGGTTTCCTAGGCGCCGGAAAAACAACGCTGGTGCGACACATTTTGGCCAACGCGAACGGCAAACGGATCGCGCTGATCATCAACGAATTTGGTGATGTTGGCGTCGACCGCGAAGTGATCAATGGGTGCGGGTTCGAAGAATGCGCAGACGAAGATGTCATGGAACTCGCCAACGGCTGCATTTGTTGCACCGTGGCAGACGACTTCTTGCCGACCATGGCAAAGCTGCTTAATCGCGAAAACCCGCCAGAGCATATCGTCATCGAAACATCAGGCTTGGCCCTGCCAAAACCATTGGTCAAAGCCTTCAACTGGCCGGAAATCCGCTCAAAGGTCACCGTTGATGGGGTGATTGCCGTCGTTGATGCGCCAGCCGTCGCCGCTGGTCGGTTCGCCGATGATCCTGACAAAGTTCAGGCGGTCCGCGAAGGGGATGAAAACCTCGACCATCATTCGCCACTCGAAGAAGTGTTCGAAGACCAATTGCTCTGTGCCGACTTGGTGCTGTTGAATAAATCGGATTTGCTCAGCGCCGAAGACAGACCAAAAGTCATGGAAGTTCTGAACCGTGAAATGCGCCCGGGGGCCAAGGTCGTTGAAACGGTAAAGGGTGCGATTGACCTCAAAGTCCTCCTTGCGATGGATGCAGCGGTTGAGGATGATCTGGACGCACGCCCATCCCATCACGATGGCGATGACGATCACGATCACGATGATTTCGAAAGCTTCTCGCTGATCATTGGTGATGTCACCGATCCTGCAGCCCTCGAAGAGAAAATCAAAGCGGTCACCATTGCCCATGATATTTTGCGGGTGAAGGGTTTTGTAAACGTGCCAGGGAAATCAATGCGCCATGTTATTCAGGCCGTTGGCCCCCGGGTTGATCGCTACTTTGATCGACCATGGCAGGACGGTGAAAAACCTGGCAGCCATCTTGTCGTCATCGGGCAAACAGGTATGGACCGGGACGCGATCACAGCCGCATTGAATGCGTAACGCGCTGAACACAATCTTATAAAAAGGAAGCCAACGTGCATCTACTCGCAGCACAACCGGGTGCGATCACGGATGGCGAAGAAGCCGTTGATTTGGGGCAGACCCCTGGCGACGTCGTCTACATTTCAGCGGCAGATACTGAACTGGCGCTGATCGCCGACGTGCTGGGATCAATGACAGATGATGGCATTGATATGCCGTCTCTGCGCCTCGCGAATTTCATGCAGCTCGGCCATAACATGTCAGTCGATCTTTATATCGAAGACGTGGTGCAGCACGCCAAGCTGGTGGTGGCGCGGGTGCTGGGTGGGGCTGGGTACTGGCCGTACGGCGTCGAACAACTGGCTGCCATTTGTCGTCAAAAGAATATCCAGCTTGCGATTTTGCCGGGTGATGATCGACCCGACCCTGAGTTGATGGATTTTTCCACACTCCCGGTCGAAGCCCAGCATCGATTGTGGCAATACGGGGTTCATGGCGGGCCTGCGAACACGCGCCAGTTATTGCTGTTCATGAAGGCGTTGATCGACGGTGATGATCATGACTGGCGGGAACCTGTTCCACTGGTTCGGGCTGGGCCGTACTGGCCAGGCATCGATGCCCCGTCATTGGATGATATTCGCGCGCATTGGGTCGATGACCGGCCGGTCGCAGCGTTAGTGTTTTACCGGGCATTGGTGCAATCGGGTAACTTACGTGCGGTTGATGCGTTGATTGATTCATTAAAGGCCGCAGGTTTGAACCCGTTGCCCGTCTTCGCCCAAAGCCTCAAAGATCCGGTGTCATCGGATACTGTGACGCAACTATTTGATCAGGCATCCCCCGGTGTCATCTTGAATGCCACCGGGTTCGCTGTGTCCTCACCGGGTGCGGCACGTTCTACAACGCCGTTCGACGCGGCTGGGTGTCCCGTGTTGCAGGTCGTGTTCTCCGGCGGCAACAAAGAAAGCTGGGAAACTGGCACGCGTGGTCTATCGGCGCGTGACATCGCGATGAACGTGGCCCTGCCCGAAGTGGATGGTCGTGTGTTTACCCGCGCTGTGTCATTCAAGGGTCGTGCACGCCGAGACGATGCGACCGAAAGCGATGTTGTCAGTTACCAACCTGTGCAGGACCGCATGGATTTTGTCGCCGCCTTGGCCAAAAACTGGGCGACGCTTGCGGGCAAACCAGCATCGGACCGAAAACTCGCCATGGTGTTAGCAAATTATCCAAACAAAGACGCGCGATTGGGCAACGGGGTTGGTTTGGATACGCCAGCAGGCGTCATGCAAGTGCTGGCCGCGCTTAAATCACATGGCTACCGCATCGATGATGCACCCCAATCTGGTGCAGAGATCATTGATCGTTTAAAGGCAGGACCAACAAACGATTTTACAGACTTAGAAAACCGCGAAGTTACAGAAACCCTAAGCCTGAGTGACTACCAAAGCTGGTTTGATGCGCTACCGATGTCTGCGCGCGAACAAGTCAGCGAACGCTGGGGCACGCCAACGGATGATCCGTTCTTCTTATCGGATCGAAGTGCGTTTGCCATTCCCGCGTATCGCATCGGCAACGTTGCGATCTGCCTGCAAAGTGCGCGCGGCTACAACATTGACCCGGTCCAGAGTTATCATGACCCGGCGCTGATCCCGCCCCATGGATACTTGGCCTTTTATGCGTGGGTGCGCAGCGCATTTGGTGCCGACGCGATTTGCCACATGGGCAAGCACGGCAATTTGGAATGGCTGCCGGGCAAGGCCCTGGCCCTTTCTGAAGATTGCTTCCCCGAAGTTGCCTTTGGCCCCGTCCCACACATCTATCCGTTTATTGTGAATGATCCGGGTGAAGGCACACAGGCAAAGCGCCGCGCCGCCGCCGTGATCATCGATCATCTGACGCCGCCATTGGCACGGGCCGAAAGCTACGGACCGCTCAAAGATTTGGAACAACTAGTCGATGAGTATTACGAGGCGGCGGGTGTCGATCCCCGTCGATTACGTGTCCTCAGCGAAGATATTTTATCGCTATGTCGCACATCTGGCCTTGATGAGGATATCGGTATCTCCATCGACGAGACCGAGGATGATGCCTTGGCGAAGTTGGATGGGTATTTGTGCGAACTCAAAGAGCTTCAAATTCGAGATGGCTTGCACATCTTTGGGCTCAGCCCGACCGAGGATTTGCTAACGGAACTTTTGGTCGCCCTCGTGCGTGTGCCGCGCGGCAAAGGCGAGGGTCATGATGCATCGTTGCACCGCGCCTTGGCAGTCGATCTGGAATTGGCGTTTGATCCGCTCGATTGCGATATGGCCGCGCCGTGGGCGGGCTTGAAACCCGATGTTTTGGGAGCCGTGTCGGATGATGTCTGGCGCTCCACGGGTGATACGGTCGAGCGTTTGGAACTTTTGGCATCCGCCTTGGTCAGGGGTGATACCAAACCATCGGACTGGCCTGTAACTGAAGTGGTTCTCGCATATATCAAAAGTGATTTACGGCCGAAGGTGGGCGCGTCTGGCGATGCCGAGTTGCATGGTTTCCTGACCGCATTGGATGGCAAATTCGTTGAGCCGGGACCATCAGGCGCACCGACCCGCGGACGACTAGATGTTCTGCCAACGGGCCGTAATTTTTATTCGGTGGACACGCGGACCGTCCCGACACCGGCCGCTTGGACGCTGGGATGGAAGTCGGCTGAATTGCTTGTCGAACGATATCGCCAAGATAATGGTGAATGGCCGCAGACCATGGCGATTTCGGCGTGGGGCACATCCAATATGCGCACAGGCGGCGATGACATCGCCCAGGCGTTGGCACTATTGGGGGTACGCCCGCAGTGGGACAGCGCGTCGCGTCGCGTCACCGGGTTTGAAATTTTACCGACGGACCTGATGGACCGCCCCCGTGTCGATGTGACATTGCGGATTTCAGGGTTCTTTCGTGATGCGTTCCCGGGGTTGATCGACTTATTCGATAGCGCCGTTCGTGCCGTTGCAGCGCTGGACGAAACCGCTGAAATCAATCCGCTGGCTGAGCGTGTGCGCACGGAACAAGAAACCCTGATGGCCGACGGGCTTGATGAGAAAGCGGCCCAGCAGCGTGCGGGCTACCGGGTGTTCGGATCAAAACCGGGTGCTTATGGGGCTGGGCTGCAGGCGCTGATCGATGAAAAAGGTTGGGAGAGCGAGAAAGACTTAGCCCAGGCCTATGTCGAATGGGGTGGATATGCATACGGTGGGGGCAGCGAGGGCACAGCTGAAAAGGGCTTGTTCAAACGACGTCTGGGCAATGTTCAGGCAGTGATCCATAATCAGGACAACCGCGAGCATGATTTGCTGGATTCAGATGATTACTATCAGTTTGAAGGTGGTTTAACCGCAGCAGTCCGGGTTGAGTCCGGTGATCAGCCAAATGTGTATCACAACGATCATTCGCGTCCCGAACGCCCTGTTGTGCGCGCCCTTGATGATGAAATTGCACGGATTGTGCGCGCCCGCGTCGTGAACCCGAAATGGATTTCCGGCGTCATGCGTCATGGCTATAAGGGCGCGTTCGAAATGGCGGCAACCGTTGATTACTTGTTCGCGTTTGCCGCCACGGCACGTTGCGTCAAAGACCATCATTTCGATTTGGTTTTTCAGGCCTTCTTGGATGACGACGAGGTGCGCACGTTCTTAGAAGAAAACAATCCGGATGCACTCCGTGATATCGCAGATCGATTGATCGAAGCGCAAGATCGGGGACTGTGGTCATCACGATTGAACAGCACCCGTGAAATTTTGGACCAAATGACGGATCGCGTATAATCGGATCGATTCGCCCTACATCCTGACAGAGAAGAAAAATGGTAAAAAAAGAAGACATGTCCGAAGACGAGTTGAACGAACGCCACGCCGAAAAAATGGCGAAGAAAAAGGCGGCGCGTGACAAGATCATCGCGACCAAAACCATCGAAAAGGGTCTGGTCATGGTCCACACGGGTAAGGGTAAGGGCAAATCCACGGCTGCCATGGGTTTGGCTGCGCGTGCTGTCGGTAACGACATGAAAGTTGGGATTGTCCAGTTCGTCAAAGGCGTGTGGGAAACGGGTGAGCGTAAAGTATTGGAAAAATTTCCCGACCTTTGTGTGATGAAGGCGATGGGCGAGGGCTTTAGCTGGGAAACCCAGGATCGCGAACGCGATATAGCTGCGGCGCGTGCGGCGTGGGACATGGCGAAAGAAATGATTAATGATCCATCATATAAGATGGTGATCTTGGACGAGTTGAACATCGTCTTGCGCTACGAAAATTTGCCGCTCGATGAAGTGATCGAGACTTTGCAGGCAAAACCAGAAATGCTGCACGTTGTTGTTACAGGCAGAAATGCCAAGGATGAATTGATTGAAATCGCTGACCTGGTCACCGAAATGACTCAAATCAAACATCCGTTCCGATCTGGGGTTAAGGCGCAAGTCGGCATCGAATTTTAAGGAACGTGACATGATAAGCCGTCGAAATTTCACCAAACTTTCTGCTGCCGCTCTTGGCGGGCTTGTGGTTTCTGGGTGCGCCGAATGGGAAGCATCGCCATTATTGCGAGGTCAGCATTTGGTTGATGAGTCTGTTGCGACGATTGAACGGTTCCAAACGATTGAGGGCCTTCAACGGTTTTCGGAATTTTTGCCTGATGCCGTTGGCCTGATGATCTTTCCGCGCATTTTGAAAGCCGGATTGTTTGTTGGGGGCGAAGGCGGCAATGGTATTTTGATGGCGCGCACCCCGGCCGGTGGGTGGAGCGCACCCGCATTTTACAGCATGGGGACGGGTAGCTTTGGCCTGCAAATCGGCGCCCAAGACACCGAGATGATTTTGGTTATTCGCAATCAAGGTGCGGTTGATGCTGTCCTAAAAGACCAAGCCAAGTTTGGAGCCGATGCAGGCTTTACCGCTGGAATTTACGGTGTCGGTGCCGAGGCATCGACGACCACCAACCTAGGTGTTGATGTGCTGGCATTCACCAATTCCCGCCTGGGTGGATACATCGGTGTGAGTGTCGAGGGGGCGATCATTGCGCGCCGCCAAGATTTAAACGAAGGCGTATACGGCGCAGGTGTAACCCCGGCGCAAATCGTATCAGATCCAGCCTATAAATTGGCGCGCGCTGACCGCCTGCATAACCTCCTTGCCCGCTAAGACGACGGCAGATGCCCCCGCCCTGATGTTTCAGGGCACCGGCTCTGATGTCGGGAAATCATTGCTGGTCGCGGGGTTGTGCCGTGCCTACACCAATCGCGGGCTGCGGGTGCAGCCCTTCAAACCTCAAAACATGTCGAACAATGCGGCCGTTACTGCTGATGGTGGTGAAATTGGCCGGGCACAGGCGTTGCAGGCCCGCGCATCCAAAATGCCGCTGAGCGTGCACATGAACCCGGTGCTGTTGAAGCCGCAATCGGAAGTCGGCGCGCAAGTGGTTGTTCATGGAAAGATTGTCGGAAACGCCAAGGCGCGTGAATACTACGAACTGAAACCGACGTTACTGTCGAAAGTCTTAGAGAGTTTTCAGCGTGTTCGCGCCGACGCTGATCTGGTGCTGGTCGAAGGGGCAGGTAGCCCGGCAGAAGTGAACCTTCGTCCCGCCGACATCGCCAATATGGGATTTGCAGAGGCGGCCGATGTGCCTGTCGTCTTGATAGGTGACATCGACAGAGGTGGCGTCATCGCGCAGATCGTTGGAACGCACGTTGTCATTTCAGAAGAAGACCGTCGTCACCTAAAAGGGTTTATCGTGAATAAGTTTCGCGGTGACCCCAGCCTGTTCGATGAGGGGATGGAAATTATCACATCGCATACAAGGATGGTGAGTTTAGGTCTGGTCCCGTATTTTTCAGGCGCACACGTGTTGCCAAAAGAAGACGCCATGGCGCTGGATAATCGGATAGCGACAGAAGCCGGCGACAAAATCATTATTGCTGTGCCGCGACTGCCACGAATTTCAAATTTTGATGATCTGGACCCGCTCTTAGCCGAATCCGACGTTCATGTTGAAATCGTTGAACCGGGTCATCCATTGCCCGCGAACGCGGATGTTGTGCTGTTGCCGGGGTCCAAAGCAACCTTGGCTGATCTGGGAGTGCTGAAGTCCGAAGGTTGGGATATTGATATCTTCGCGCATCATCGACGTGGTGGTTTGGTCGTGGGCCTCTGTGGCGGATATCAAATGCTGGGGCATACGTTGTCTGATCCAGATGGTATCGAAGGCGCTCCATCGACGGCATCAGGCCTTGGATTATTGGATGTCGAAACTGTCATGGGCGGTGAAAAGTCGCTTGTCGAAGTTGCCGCTAAGGAACATCTGACCCAGTGCGCCATCAAAGGGTACGAGATGCATGTGGGACGGACCCAAGGTCCAGATACAAAAAACCCGTGGATGATATTAGACGGCGACAGGCCCGATGGTGCGGTATCCACGGACGGGCGTGTGATGGCGTGTTATCTGCACGGTATTTTCGCGTCCGATGAATTTCGTCACGCGTTTCTCAACCGTATCCGAGAAGGTCGCACGAGCGATATCGAATACGAGCAAAAGATCGAGGCAGCACTTGATGGTCTCGCCCAGCATCTGGAAACACATCTTGATTTGGATGCGTTGCTACAGATGGCGCGCTAAAGCTCCAACCGCACCAGTGTGATCACCCCGACAATCCCCGCCGTGATCAAACACGCGACAGCATATAGATAAAGCGCGCGCTGGATGTCCTTTGATGTGGCACGAGCCCGACCATCACCCATCCAATGATCGTTGACCATGCCTTCTTCGTAATTTCGGGGGCCCGCGAGGGCAAGGCCAAGCGCACCTGCTGCTGCACCTTCTGGCCAGCCTGCATTAAATGATCTGTGTTTGCGTGCATCGCGCAGGGCGGTCGCAATGGATGCTTTTGGGTTGGCGGTCGGGACAAACACAGCAGCCGTTGCGATGATGATCGCTGATAATCGTGCCGGAATGGCATTGAGGGCATCGTCCAGGCGGGCGGCGGTAAATCCAAATGCCCGGTGTTTCGGTGTGCGATGGCCGATCATGCTGTCCATCGTGTTGACCACTTTGTAAGCCAAAATGCCGGGGAACCCGAGGATCACGTACCAGAAAACAGGTGCGACCACGGCGTCACAGAAATTTTCGGCCAAGCTTTCGATGGCGGCCCGCGCGACGGCTGGCGCATCCAAGCTTTCGGGGTCGCGGCCGACAATGTGGCGGACGGTGGCGCGTCCGCCCTCTAGTCCACCAAGTTCTAATCCCTGTCCGACGCGTGCTACGGCATCATACAGCCCGCGTGCTGCGATCATGGTGACGATCAACGCGGCTTCCAAAACCCAGCCCCAGGTAAAATGCATGGTCAGCCACATCACGCCAAGACCGATCGCAACTGCCCCGGATACCATGACGAGGACCACGAAAGTGCCCCGAATAGCCCGATCGACTTCTGATCTTTTGGGGCGGTTTAATTTGTCGTCGAAAAACCCAATGATGCTGCCGATAATGGCAATGGGATGTTTGATGCGGCGAAATATGAATCCGGCCTCGCCGATATATGCCTCAATCCCCATGGCGAGGATCAGCAAGATCAACGGATCGAACGGGGCTTCAGCGCCAACAAGACCAAATGTCACCATGGGTCAAGTTGACGACAGCACGCCATTCACGTCAACGCCACCGCGAGAATTATTCGCTCATAGTTGATTATTAACTATATTAGACCAATTCTAGGAGTAATTGATTGGGCGCAATGCCCAGCTTTTGAGGAATAAGACCGTTGGAACTATCGTTCGCCGAGATGCCACCTTGGATCGGAATAGCGATTGCGGCTTTGGTTGCCGGGGTCGTTGGTGCCTTTGTGGGTTCTGTGATCTCGAAGCGCAGAAGCAACGACGACGATCCGCTACGCCGCCATGCACCCTTGATGCATGGGCGGCCCGAGGAGCCCATCGCTCAGGAAACGCCTGCGTTTAAAAGACTTCAAGAATTATTGGAAGCGCGCGGCGTTAGCGCCAAGGAACAAGACACCCGTCTGCGCGAATTTGCTGGTGAATATGCCACGCTTCAAAGACGTCTGAGCGATATTCATCCCGTCGGTGAGAGCCGAAAAACTCTCGCAGATGATGCGATGGACGCCCTTGAAAATGGCGAGTTTGAAAAGGCCATCAAGATTACCGAAAAGCTCGGAGCGGACGAAAGTGCTGAAGGTTTTGATTTGCGTGAGCGGGCAAAGAAACTATTGGGTGTTTCGGCTATTTCGCGAATCGTTGCCGCTGATCTGTATATGGTTTTAATGGCCCCAGAAAATGCGCGAGAATTATACCAGCACGCGGTTGAGGAACTCCCCGTCGAGGCCGAAGAACGCCGGGCCGAGGTCCTCAATAAACTGGGGACGGCCTGTTATCAGTGTGACGACCACGATGCTGCGGTGCGGGCGTTTACAAAGGGGCTACGGCTGCTTGAAAAAACCCTTGGAAATGATCATCCGGATGTCGCCACATCATTGAATAACCTTGCGATGATCCACTATGCCATGGGGCGCTATGAACTGGCGGAACCGCTGTATCGCCGTGCGTTGATGATTGATGAGCGGGTGCTTGGACACGATCATCCCGGCGTTGCGACCGATCTCAACAACTTAGCCCTGCTGCATAAAAAACAGGGCAACCTGGACGCCGCTGAACCACTGTTAAAACGCGCCCTGTCGATCAAGGAGCGGAATTTTGATCCGGGTCACCCATCACTTGTGACGGGACTGAAGAATTACGCGTCTTTGCTCCGCGCATTGGGCCGTGATGAAGAAGCCGTTGCCTATGAGGAACGGGCGACCACCTTGCCGCCCAGCCGCACAGTAGACGCCGCCTAATCCCCTAAATCGAGACTTTCGAGAGCACGCCAAATCTGCGATAGTCCGCCAACTGGGCCAGAGGCAATGACCAGCCCTGAAGACGCTCGAAGGCAAGGACCAAGCAATGACCGATCAAATGCGTGTTTTGATGTGTGCGCCGGAAACCGGCATCCCACTTTCAACGGCTGATATTCAAGAACTTACGGGCGGGCTCTCGGGCGCGTTGCAGGGTGTGTCCGTTGAATTTTGTAGCGTGGCACCTGATGCTGCTGATCTTGCCTTACGGCTTACAGAAATTCGCGAAGATTATCGCGGTGATATTGTCATCCTGCCGACCACGCCGTTTGCGGATGATATGCAAAAACGCCTGATCCCAAGCGTGCTTGCGACACAATCAGCAGACGCGGGCCGAACGTTATTGGCGCGTGATGCGGGCGTTGATCCGGCGATGTTGCGCGCCGCGCGGGCCCGTGTCGAAGAGGCGCTTCAAGCCCATGGCGCCGCCGCCGCACCACAGGAATCGCTTTTGATGATCGTCGGGCGCGGGTCAATCGATACAGACGCCAATGGCAATTTGATGAAGATGTCCCGGATGATCTGGGAAGGCATGGGCTTTGGATGGGCAGAAGTCGCCTATGTGTCGGGTGCGTTCCCATCGATTGAACAATCGCTCGAACGTGCCAGTCGTCTCGGGTTTAAATCCATCGTTGTGATGCCGTATGTGATTTTGGGCGATGCTGCCATTGACGGTTTGCACGAACGTGTGATCGGGGCCTTAGGCTCAACAACTGAAACACAAGTTGTGACCGCACGCGCATTAGCGGGTGACGACCACGTCGTGCACACCCTGGCAGAGCGTGTGAACGAGGCTGTCGCCGGAAATGCCAAAAGCGTAATGAACTGCCAATTGTGCACGTACCGCGAACAGGTTTTGGCGCTCGAAGCACATGGCCATGATCATTCCCACGAACATGCGCACGGACACGACCATAACCACGATGACTGACGACGCGTATCACTACCTCAAAGACCCGGCCGAGATTTACGCGCTGTCGTTTGATATCGTCCGTGCCGAGGCAAATTTAGACCGACTTGCCGATGATCAGCAGGATATCGTCATTCGATTGGTGCACGCCTGTGGCATGCCGGACATTGTCGATGAATTGGCCTTCACGGTGAATGCTGTTGCCGCCGGACGTTCAGCGCTCAAGGCCGGAGTGCCGATCTTAGTTGATGCGACGATGGTGGGCGCGGGTATCATTGACCGGCATCTGACCGAAAATACAATTATATGTACCCTGAACGATGATGGCGTCGATGTGGATGCCAAATCATGGGGCACGACGCGATCTGCTGCTGCCGTCGATAGGTGGCAATCTCACATGGGCGGTGCGGTGGTCGCCATTGGCAATGCACCGACGGCGTTATTTCGATTGTTGGAACTGGTTGCTGACGGAGCGCCGAAACCCGCTGTCGTCCTTGGCTTCCCCGTTGGCTTTGTCGGGGCGGCAGAATCCAAACAAGCCTTGGCAGAAAACAAACTTGGCCTTGAATTTATCACCCTTCAAGGGCGTCGGGGCGGTAGTGCAATGGCATCGGCTGCGGTCAATGCCTTGGCGGCGGGCCTTCGATGACCGGGCAAATTACCGTGATCGGGATTGGCGAAGACGGCATTGATGGCCTTTCACAATCCGCGCGAACAGCACTGAATGCGTCTGCAATTGTTTACGGCGGACCGCGCCATTTGGAAATGCTCGCCGATGAATCCCCGCGCGATCTGATTGTCTGGAGCAAAGACCTGGGCGCTGATTTAGAACGCATGGCAGCCCTTGCCGCTGATCAGTCGGTGACGGTTTTGGCCAGTGGCGATCCAATGTTGCACGGTATCGGGGTGCGCATTGTCGAGCGGTTTGGCATCGATAACGTGCACATTATTCCATCGTCGTCGGCATTTTCGTTGGCGGCGGCGCGGATGGGCTGGCCGTTGGGCGATCCGATGGTGAAATGCATCAGCGTCCATGCCCTGCCATTCGAAAGTGTGCTTCGCATGGTGCAGCCAAATGTTCGGTTACTGATTCTCAGCCGTGACAAGGAAACGCCCGGGCGACTGGCAAAACAGCTGGTTGAGGTTGGTTATGGTGGCTCGCGGATGTGCGTGCTGGAGCGCATGGGAGGGGCTCATGAACGCAAAACCGTGAGCCATGCCACGCATGGTTTCGACGAGCCTTTTGATAATCTGAACACAATTGCTGTGACGTGCATCCCCGATGCGGGGCTTCGTCCCTTGTCCGTAGCGCCGGGTTTACCCGATGATGCTTTTGAGCATGATAACACGATCACCAAACAAGAAGTTCGTGCGATTACCTTGGCTGCATTGGCCCCGCAACCGGGTGAGGTGTTGTGGGATGTGGGGGCTGGCAATGGCACCATAGCCATTGAATGGCTGCGCGCGGAGCCTGCTGCATTTGCCATCGCGTTTGAAGAAAAATCAGAGCGCATTGAACGTATCCATACGAACGCAAAGCGCCTCGGCACGCCGACTTTACAGGTGATCAAAGGACATTTCCCGCCGAACGTAGACGGGTTTGAGCCGAGCCCGGACACTATTTTCGTGGGTGGTGGGATCGCGGATAACGATGATTTGCTGAAGTATTGCATGACTGCGCTATCCGTCGGCGGCCGCTTGGTCGCGAATGCGGTGACGTTACAGGCGCAGGCTGCACTGACGGCGGCGCATGCGAAATGGGGTGGGGAATTGGTGACCATCGCGATTGCGCGCGCAGCTGGTGTAGGGCCGCATCAGGCGATGAAGCCGTCGATAGAAGTATTACAGTGGCGAGGACGCAAAGAATGAGTGGGCGATTATTTGGTATTGGCGTGGGCCCGGGTGACCCAGAGCTTTTGACCTTAAAGGCAGTGCGATTGATCGCAGACTCTCCGGTCATTGCATATCCCGCACCTGCGGGCGGTGCCGAGAGTATGGCGCGCCAGATCGCCGCACCTCATATTCCAAGCGGTAAGACGGAAATCGTCATCGAGACCCCGATGATCCCCGGGCAATTCCCGGCTAACGATATCTACGACCGTTATGCGACCGAGATCGCAACCCATCTTAATGCTGGGGATGATGTCGCTGTGTTGTGTGAGGGCGATCCGTTTCTGTTTGGATCGTTCATGTATCTGTTTGGCCGCTTGTCTGCTGATCATCCCACCGAAGTCGTGCCGGGTGTATCATCACTTGGCGCATGTGCCGCACGGGCCGAAGTGCCATTGGTGTCGCGCAATCAAGTCCTGACAGTGATCCCGGCCCCCATCGAAGAGGCTGAGCTTGAACGTCGGATTGCTGGTTCCGATGCGGTTGCCATTATGAAGGTGGGGCGGCATTTGGCGAAAGTTCAGCGTGTTTTGGAAAAACTAAACCGCATTGATGATGCCACGTACGTGGAGCGCGCGACCTTGGACAACGAGGTTGTGATGCCGTTGGCTGAAGTGACGGCTGAGGCGGCCCCGTACTTTTCAATGATTTTACTCAGAACGTCCGAAGCGAGCGACGCATGACAAATATGACTGTTGCGATTGTCGCGTTGACGGCAGAGGGCGAGGTTTTGGCCCGACGCCTTGTGGGTGTTCTTGGAAACGCCGAAGTGCATGGCCTTGATCGTCGCACAGCATCACCCGATGTGCCGTTCACTGACACGATGGCGCATCTGCGTTCACTGTTTCAGGCCGGTCGCCCAATCATCGGTATTTGTGCGGCAGGAATCCTTGTCCGCGCGGTAGCGTCAGAGCTGAATGACAAGCGCGATGAGCCACCCGTGTTGGCGGTGGCACAAGATGGCAGCGCCGTGGTGCCTGTCCTGGGCGGGCATCATGGCGGGAACTGTCTCGCCCGTCAGATTGCCGAAGCCCTTGGTATTTCAGCAGCGATCACAACGGCAGGGGATATCGGCATTGGCTTCGCCCTGGATGATCCGCCTGCGGGTTGGGCCGTCGCCAGCACGACACCTGCCAAAGCGATTGCTGCCGCGATGTTGGCTGGTGAGCCGGTACAGTTGATTGCCGATGCAGGTGTTCCTATTCCAGATGGTTTGGTTGTGCCGACGACCGAGGATGCGTTTGCGCCGATCATTCGATTGACAGAAAAAACGGTTGTGGCTGATGAGAACACGTTGGTTTTGCATCCGCAGACGCTCGCCGTTGGCATCGGTTGTGAGCGAGGGGCGGCGCTAGATGAAGTCCGCGCGCTTCTTGACACAACGCTGGCATCTCAGGGTTTATCCAAGAACTGCATTGCGTGTTTGGTGTCCATTGATCTGAAGTCAGACGAGGGCGCTATTTTGGCGTTGGCGGATGAGTTGAGTGTGCCTGTACGGTTCTTTGACGCAGTGACACTGGAAGCCGAAGCGCCCCGACTGCAAAATCCATCCGATGTCGTATTCGCCGAAGTCGGCTGCCATGGCGTTGCCGAGGGTGCAGCGCTTGCTGCCGTTGGTAGTGCGGGCGCGTTGATCATTCCGAAGCAAAAATCTGTGCGGGCAACGTGCGCCGTCGGACGATCGTCGGTTCCGATAGACCCGGTGCAAATAGGCACGGCGCGTGGTCGTTTATCCATCGTTGGCATTGGTCCGGGTCAAGCATCATGGCGCACGCCCGAGGTTACCAGTTGGCTAACGGGTGCCAGCGATGTCGTGGGATATGGGCTCTACCTCGATCTGTTAGGGCCTTTGATAGACGGCAAAAATCGTCATATGTCGGAACTGTCTGAAGAAGAAGCCCGCGTGCGTCGGTCTATCGAACTGGCGGCCGAATGTCGCGACGTGGCGCTGGTAAGTTCAGGTGATGCGGGCATATATGCGATGGCAGCGTTGGCATTTGAGGTGCTGGACCGGGATAACAACCCGGCATTCAACCGTGTCGATATCCGTGTCAGCCCCGGTATTTCGGCGGTCCAGGCGGCGGCGGCACGGATCGGTGCACCACTTGGCCATGATTTTGCCTTGATTTCATTGTCTGATCTGCTGACCCCCTGGGAAGCGATTGAAAAACGAATCCATGCGGTCGCAGAGGGCGACTTCACGGTCGCGTTCTATAACCCCGTATCCAAACGCCGACGGACTCAACTGGCCGCAGCCAAAGAAATTTTAATGGGACATCGGCCCGCAGAAACGCCAGTCATCTTGGCGCGCAATTTGGGTCGCGAGACCGAGAATGTCGAAATTATCGCGTTGGCCGATCTTGAGGTCGACATGGTTGATATGCTGACCCTTGTCCTTATAGGGTCATCGACCACGAAACGGTTTGTTGCCGGACAGCGCGAATGGGCGTACACGCCACGAGGTTACGCGAAGAAAATGGCGTAACCCCAATTTAAAAGGAATGGACAAAATGCGCACTTTTATATGCAGCTTAGTTCTCGGTGTTGCGTCGGTGGTCTTCTCACCCTGCCAACATGCCATGGCCCAATCAGAAGGGGCCAATCAAGTTTTGGGCGAGATCGCGGATATCGTTTTCAACGAAGTTGAGAAGCGTGCCATCGAGGAATATTACAAACGTGTTCCGGGCGGCAATACGACTACGGCAGAAACGGATGATTCCGAAGCCAAGAAAGATAAAGGCAAGAAAGATAAGAGCGCCAAAGGCAAGGGAAGAGGAAATGGTTTGCCGCCAGGCCTCGCAAAACGGGATCAATTGCCTCCAGGCTTGGCCAAGCGTGGCAATCAACTGCCTCCTGGATTAATGAAAAGTGATCTACCACCTGATCTTGAAAAACAACTTCCAAAGTTACCTGATGATGTGGAGCGTGTGGTTGTCGATGATGATGTACTGCTCGTGCAGCGCGGCACCGATATTATTCTGGATGTTCTAGAAGGTGTGTTGATAAAATAATGACTGTTCACTTTATTGGCGCGGGTCCTGGTGCCCCCGATCTTATTACTGTTCGTGGCTTGAAACTGATCCAAGCCTGCCCGGTGAATTTATACGCGGGGTCCTTGGTCCCAGAAGCTGTCGTTGCCGAAGCTCCAGAAGGGGCGTTGGTGATGGATACGGCACCGATGAACCTGGACGAGATCATTGATGTTATGAAACAGGCAGATGGCGAGGGCAAAGATGTCGCGCGTGTCCATTCCGGTGATCCGTCGCTATATGGTGCCACGGCGGAGCAAATGCGCAGGCTTGATGATCTTGGGATCGAATATGATGTGACGCCGGGCGTGTCTGCCTATGCAGCTGCGTCGGCGGGATTAAAACGGGAACTGACGTTGCCCGATATTGCGCAGACGGTAATCCTGACGCGCACTGCCGTTCGCGCATCATCGATGCCGCCGGGCGAAGAGTTAGAGAATTTGGCTGATACGGGGGCCACCTTGGCGATCCATTTATCGGTCAATAATTTGGTGCATGTACAGCGGACGTTGATCCCCTATTACGGCGAAGACTGTCCTGTTGTGGTGGCCTATCGTGTTTCGTGGCCGGATGAGTTGTATATTCAGGGAACCCTTGGTGACATTCGGTCAAAGGTCAAAGAAGCAGGGATCACGCGGACCGCGCTGATTTTGGTCGGGCGTGTTTTCGGTGATGAGCATTTTGATGATTCGCGGTTGTACGCCGCCGATCACCATCATGTTTTGCGACAACGGGCTGACAGCTAACACGCCTGCAGTGTCTCTGTAACAATGTAGAAATTGCGATTTCGAATCGTTCCTGCCTACGATGCATTCATGGACGGCAGCACAAATCAGTTTATTGCATCGTTGGATGCAAAAGTGGATGACATCATCGATGCCTGCACGATGTGTGGGAAGTGTGCCGCTGTGTGTCCCACGGCGGACATCATCGATATTCGCCATGCTTCGAACGAGGCGATTACGGCGGGTGTGATCGATATTCTTAAGGGCGATGCATCTGGTGATGTATCTGAAAAATGGTCGCGAGCCTGTTGTGGAACAGGGCATTGCATAGATGCCTGTCCCGAGGGAATTAATCCGCGTGTCATGCTGGCATTGGCCCGTCGCACCCTGCACAACGCGGCACCTCAGCCCGAAATCCGCGCCAAAGGCCGCGATATGTTCAAAGGCATGAGCAAAGGCGTGCGCATGCTGTCACAATTGCAAATGCCACCCGAAGTCCTTGATCGATTGAACCCACGGCGCGTCGGATTTAAGCGGACTGAGACACCCGATCTTGTTTTCTATACGGGCTGCAACATGTTGAAGACCCCGCACATCGGCCTGACGTGCCTGGATGTGTTTGATCGGATTGGCGTGACGTACGAGGTTTATGGTGGCCCTGGGAATTGCTGTGGCATTTTGCAGTTCCGCGTGGGCGATGCCGAAACGGCAGGTAAAATCGCAACCAGCACCATTGACCGTTTTCAAAACTCAGGTGCACCTGATGTCGTGGCTTGGTGTCCGACGTGCCATATTCATTTCAGCGAAGTTGCATTGCCCAGCGTTTCTGACGAAGGCGCGCCGCCGTTCGATATGCATATGTTGCCGACTTATTTGGCGGATCGGCTAGACCAATTAAAACCACATCTGACGAGGTCCGTGTCGAAACGGGTCGCATTGTTTGAGTTCCCCGGCGCGCGTGGCGTTACCGAGGCTGTCCGAAAACTGATGAATGCCGTGCCGGGTGTGGAATATGTTGATCTGGGGATTGAACACGCGGGTTATCAGATGTCTGCGTTGGAAACCGTTCCTGATTACCGCTCCAAAACCATTGCCGGGGTTCTTCGAGCTGCAGAAGAAAACAACGTGGACGTATTATGTAGCGTCTTCCATTCGGAGCACCGCGAGCTTTCATCACATATCAAGCAATGGCCGTTCGAGGTGAAGAACTATATGGATGTCATCGCCGAAAGCATGGGCATTTATCAGGATGATCTATTTCAACGGCTAAAAGTCATGCAGGATGCGGATCAAATTGTGACCGAAATGTCTGAGACGATAACCGATAACAACTTGGACCTCGATCAAATGCGGGATGCCGTGTTGGAATTCTTGCTGGGTGATCAGCTGTTACCGATTGATCCCAAATCTCATCCGACGGATCGGCCTTAATCCAAAGTCAGACTTAGCTCTCGAGATATCCAGGTTTGAGCCTGTGTGATGTCATCGACGATGCGTGCATCTTGGGGCAATGGCGGACGGTCTATCATGATGACCCGCACACCCAGTTGGCGCGTCGCATCAACCTTGGCAACGGTCGCATCGCCCCCCGCATTTTTGGTCACAAGTGTGTCGATCCCCATCAGTTTAAATAGCGCCAGTTCCCCATCCAGCGTATAGGGCGGTCGTCCAATGATGATTTCGGAATTCTCGAAGGGCAGGGGAGATTTGGGTTGCTCCAACAAGCGCACCAATAATTTGGGGCCTTGTACATCCGTGAACGCATCCAAGTTCTGAATGCCAGTCGTGATCAATGCGATCTGTGCCGAAACCGATAATGCGTCGGCGGCAGCGGTCATGCTGGTGACATGCATCCAATCATCGCTGGCCTGTTCGGACCATTCAGGTCGCATAAATAAAAGATGGGGGACGCCCGCCATCGACGCTGCATTTGTCGCATGTTCTG
>DGNZ01000067.1:0-5249 GCA_002389175.1 Rhodospirillaceae bacterium UBA4479
GATGCCGCATGCGCTGATCGGCTACGCCGGATCCACGTTGAAAGCGGCAGAAATGTTTGTCGAAACATTCCCCGACGAGCCATTAACTGTACTCGTCGATTACTTCGGCCAGGAAATCACCGATGCGCTGACCGTATGTCGCCGCTACCCGGCGATGGCCACCAGCGGGCGGATATCGATCCGCCTTGATACCCACGGCGGACGTTTTGTCGAAGGTTTGGACCCGCAGGCATCCTATGATGTGCTGGAACGCCATGCGCCGAATGCCATCCGACGGTATCGGAACGATGCAGAACTGCGCTATTTAACGGGAACAGGCGTGTCGGCGGCAGCGATTTTCCATCTGCGTGAAAATCTGGACCGCAATGGTTTCGATCAGGTGAAGATCGTTGTTTCCAGTGGCTTCGATGTTGAGAAATGCAAAGTCATGGCCGATGCCAGCGCGCCGATTGATATCGTCGGGACGGGATCGTTCTTACCCAACAAATGGACGGAAACCTACGCGACCGCAGACATCGTTGATTACGATGGCCAGCCATCGGTTAAAATCGGCCGCGAATTCCTGATCCGTAAGCTTTAAGAGCCCCCTCACCTGTCCTCTCCCCCGCTTCGCAAGGGAGAGGGACCCTGTATGCAAATGAGTCGTTCTCATCCCTCTCCCCCTTTGGGGGGGGAGAGGTTAGGTGAGGGGGGTTAACCCGTCACCACGCGCTTGAGCGTTGTCAGAGCCACTGCCACGGCATCGCGGCCATGGCGTTTGATCATCCGTTCTCGGCCTTTTTCTGACGACATGACTTTGCGCAAATTGCTGAACAAGGCATCTAGCATTCGGCGAAGACCGGGTTCTGACAGGCTCCACGCGCGTTCACCCGCAGATGCATCATCGGCAGGTGGCGTCAGATTGGAATTTACCAAATCCAAATACCATTTCACGCGCTTGTCGAAATCCTGAAAGCCCGAAGCAAGGATCAACTGCGCGTCCAAACTGACGGTCAGCGCATCTTTTTCGTTGTAGAACATTTCCCAATCGAACGGTGTGTCATCCAAATCAGCCTGGATGCGGGCGACAATGCCCTCGCACCGTTCGTGGTATCGGCCGACGGTTTCAGGGCCCAACAACATACTGGTGGCCTGATAGAACCCGGGCAGCAGACGTCGGTGCACCGATTTCCGCCCTGCCGGTTCTTTGAGCAAATGAGAGAACTGCTTCACCATCAAGCGCGAGAACGGATTGGCGCGCTCTAAATTCCATTTTTGTTGATCGATGGCCGCCGCGTAGTCTTCGAGGGCTGATTCAAACTGCGCTTCGATCTGTTGCGATTTTGCGGCCAGTTCTTGTTCCATCACGTCGATGTCTTGTAACGACAACGTGCCGCCATTTTGAATCGCCTTTTGGCGCAAACTGCCAACGACAGACCCCATCGTATCCGCCACCATGGCCTTGCTCACATCCTTGGATGACGCAGGGTTTTTGACCTTTGGCGCAGGTTTTGGCGCGGGCTTGGCTGCCACGGGCTGGGGCTGCGGGGCGGGAGTCGCTTGAACAGGGGCTGGCATGGGTTTGCCGGACTCGGCCTCGATCACGCGGGGTTTTTGACGCAACTTGGCCGACGCATCCGTCAGACCGCCGCCAGCAACAGATTTTCTCTGAGCCGCAGGGTCGCCAAACATCACAACTTCAGTTTTATCAGGTGATTTTACCATATGACCTTAAGAATACGTTGAAATGGAAAGGAAATACCAGCTTCGGATTCTACGAATATGTTTCACTTCATTTCTTCGTTCCCGGAACATCTCATCGTCTTGTCTGAAAGGCCCAGCCAGAGTAATACCACATCATGACTGATCGACTTTCAATCGCCATTGCCCAGATCAACCCAACCGTTGGGGATGTTGCGGGCAACATCGCCTTGATTGAGGCCTATGCCCGCGATGCAGGCACCCAGGGCGCTGATCTGGTCGTTGCGACCGAATTAGCGGTATCCGGCTATCCTCCCGAGGATTTGGTTCTAAAACCTGAATTCCAAAATCGGATTATTGAAGCCGTGATCACATTGGCGGCGAAGCTTGATGCCGAAGGCTTACCCGCTGTCCTGCTGGGCGCGCCGTGGCGGGTCGACGACAAGCTTTATAACGCGGCCCTGTTATTGGATGGCGGTGTGGTGAAACACGCACGCCTGAAACACGAATTGCCGAACTATGGCGTGTTCGATGAAAAACGCGTGTTCGAACAAGGCCCCCTGCCCGGCCCCATTCCGTTTCGTGATGTCCGGCTGGGCGTCATGGTGTGCGAGGACATGTGGTACCCGGACGTCGCCGAATGCTTGCAGGAATCAGGTGCCGAATTCCTGATATCCCTCAACGGTTCGCCGTTTGATGTCGATAAGGTCGATGCGCGGCTGAACATATCGGTCGCACGCGTCTCTGAGACCGGACTAGCAGCACTCTATACCAATCAACTTGGCGGCCAGGACGAACTGGCATTCGATGGCGGATCGTTCGTTGTGAACCCCGATTATTCGATGGTCGTGCGCGCCCCATTTTGGCAAGAAGCCCTGGTCATGACTGAATGGACCCGCGGGTCCAACGGTTGGGTGTGTGCCCAGGGCGATGTGCAGACGAGCCTATCGCGCGATGAAAACATTTATTCGGCGATGGTCTTGGGCCTCCGCGATTATGTGAATAAAAACGGCTTTCCCGGCGTCGTCATTGGCATGTCGGGCGGCGTCGATAGCGCCCTATCCGCTGCCGTCGCCGTCGATGCGTTGGGTGCCGACAAAGTCCTGACCGTGATGATGCCGTCGCCCTATACATCGACCGAGAGTTTAGAAGATGCTGCAGAGTGCGCAGGGTATCTGAACACGCAATTGGACGAAATTAACATTGGCCCCGCAATGGCCGCCTTTGATCAGATGCTGGCGCCTTCGTTCGAAGGCCGCGACCCCGATATCACCGAAGAAAACATTCAGGCGCGGTCCCGTGGATTGATATTGATGGCACTGTCGAACAAGCTCGGCCAAATGGTTTTGACCACGGGCAATAAATCCGAAATGTCTGTCGGCTACGCCACGTTGTATGGCGATATGTGTGGCGGGTATTCGGTCCTGAAAGATGTCTACAAGACGACCGTTTTTGATCTCTGTCGATGGCGAAATGAAAACCGTCCGACGGATGCGCTTGGCCCCGGCGGCATGGTGATCCCCGACCGCATCATCACCAAACCGCCGAGTGCGGAACTACGCCCCGATCAAAAGGACGAAGATTCCCTGCCGCCGTATGATGCGCTGGATGATATTCTGCATGGCTTGATCGAACAGGAACAATCCGTCGATGACGTGGTCGCGCGTGGCCATGATGCCGAGACCGTAAAACGGATATGGCGGATGCTCGACCGGGCTGAATACAAACGTCGCCAGGCACCACCCGGTGTCAAAATCACGCTGCGCGCGTTCGGTAAAGACCGCCGCTATCCCATCACCAATGGCTTTACGAAACAGATCTGATGACGAACGACACGATCCGCATTTTTGATACCCTGGCCCGCGAAAAGCGCCTCTTTGCGCCCATCGACCCGGCGAACGTGCGCATGTATGTCTGTGGCCCGACGGTGTATGACAAGGCGCACATCGGCAATGCGCGCCCCATCGTCGTGTTCGACGTGATGGCCCGATTGCTGCGTCATGTGTATGGCACGGACAACGTCACCTACGTGCGCAACATCACCGATCTGGACGATAAGATTAATGCCCGTGCGCATGAACGCGGCATCTCCATCCGCGACCTGACCGATGACACCATCGACGTGTTTCATGCCGACATGGCGGCGTTGAATGATCTGGGACCGGATATAGAGCCGCGTGCCACCGACTTCATCGAAGAGATGAAGGAGATGATCGAGGTCCTGATTGAAAAGGGCTACGCGTACGTCGAACAGGATCACGTCCTGTTTAGCGTCACCTCGATGGATGATTACGGTCTATTATCCAGGCGCAAACGCGACGAGCTGATCGCGGGCGCTCGGGTCGAAATCGCACCCTATAAACGCGACGCCGCCGATTTTGTGCTGTGGAAACCATCGGACCCAGACAAGGGTGAACCCGCATGGGACAGCCCCGCAGGTATCAAAACATCCGGTCGTCCCGGCTGGCATTTGGAATGCTCTGCGATGAGCAAAAAAACATTGGGCAATGTGTTCGACATTCATGGCGGTGGGCTCGATCTGATCTTCCCACATCACGAAAACGAAATCGCCCAGTCGCGGTGTGCACACGACACCGACGTGATGGCGAACTACTGGATGCACAACGGCTACCTGATGGCCGAGGGCGAGAAGATGTCGAAATCTCTCGGCAACTTCTACACCGTGAACGAGTTGCTTGAGGAATTTCCGGGCGAAGCGATCCGGTTGCTGCTGTTGAAAACCCACTACCGTCAGCCGCTGGATTTCACCAAAGATGGTTTGGCCGAAGCCAAGCGCGAGCTGGATCGATTTTACCGCGCTATTGATATGATGACTGTCTCTGCCAAACGTGAAGAGTGGTCTATAGAAAAGGCTGCAGATGATCCTGAAATCACTATTGCTTCTGATATTTTGGAAGCATTATCCGACGATTTAAACACGCACCTCGCAATATCCATATTACATACTATAGCTGATCAGGCATTTGCAGATCAGGATAGCAATCCGGTTGGAATAGCACTGAAACTCGCTGAACTTCGGAAATCAGCAGCTGTTTTAGGCCTGCTCCAACAAGACCCCGAAGACTGGTTCAAATGGCAACCCGCGTCTTCTGCCGATGGCCTCAGTGATGACGAAATTGACGCCAAGATCACCGCCCGTGCCGAAGCTCGCGCCAATAAAGACTTCGCCGCATCCGATGCGATCCGCGATGAGTTGTTGGCGGCAGGGATTATCCTCGAAGATGCCGCCGGACAAACAACCTGGCGCCGGGGTTAGCTTTCCCCCCCTCACACTAACAAAAAATCTACACAATCGTCATTCCCGCGAAGGCGGGAATCCAATTCCATACAAATAGACCCCCGCCTTCGCGGGGGTGACGAAGGGATATTAACAACGTCGCCCTGAATACCCGCTTACGCGAGCACAGGCTCGATTCAGGATCTCATTCAGATTACTCAAAAAGCCCCCTCACCTAACCTCTCCCCCCAAAGGAGGAGAGGGATGAGATCGAGTTATGTTGATACAGGGTCCCTCTCCCCTACAGCGTGGGGGAGAGGACAGGTGAGGG
>DGNZ01000067.1:5287-6131 GCA_002389175.1 Rhodospirillaceae bacterium UBA4479
GAGGGGGATAAACCTCAGCCAAACGCGCGATAGCGGCGATTAATTTCATCTTCGGTTAAATCAGCTTCAATGACCGACAGGCGTTTCGCCTCGGCCTTGGTCCGCTTTGGGCCAATCCATTGTTCGCCCGAATGCGGCAAGGGCGCGTCATCACAGGCCAGATGCTTGGCGTGATCGCGAAACATCTCCATCAGTTTTTCAAATGCAATCATCTCGACATTTATAAACTTTTTGGTCGGCGGCATGTCGTAGCGCCGCACTTCGATGATCGGTCCGCTATCAACCTGTGCTGCCATTTCATGCAGCGTTACGCCAAACCCATCGGCATCATAGTAGACTGCAAAACTGGCTGCGTGACTGCCCGGGTATTCGGGCGGGCCAGGATGGAAATTATACGCAGGCCCATCCAATCCCGATAAAATATTTTCTGGCACAATGACATCCGTCAGCATCGAGATCAGGCGCGTCCCCGCGAGGTCATCTGCCGCCAATATTAAAGAGCCAAAACTATTGACCCAAACAACGTCGAGATCAGGCCGATGACGTTTGAGCAAGCCAGACAGATGCGGGGCTTCGACGTCGCCACAGAGTAAGATGATCCGCTTCGGCATTAATGATATCCATTCCGAAAAATGTGGTCGGCAACACGTGTCGCCAGCAGAACCCAACCCATATCAAAACATAGACCTTCCCAGGCGATTGTCCAAACACACAAGCCCCAAGCAGACCCTATGTGCTTGAGGTTCTTGGCCTAATTCGGCATTGTCTGGCGGGTTTTGGGGTATTGGGAACGACAGAGATGACTGGTATGACCGGCGAACGCGTTTACTTATTTGATACAACA
>DGNZ01000301.1 GCA_002389175.1 Rhodospirillaceae bacterium UBA4479
TCATGCTGAACTTGTTTCAGTATCCATTTTTCGACGAGAACAATTGAGCACATATAAAATAAGCTCCAAACAAGTTCAGGGCCCATTTTATTGACCTCGTCGTCACTCTCGCGAAGGCGGGAGTCTATATTATTGGCTGATTGGATTCCCGCCTTCGCGGGAATGACAACAGATTTGACACAAAAAAAGCCCCCGATAATAATCGAGGGCTTTTTCATTATTCGTATCAACGAAGCTTATTGCCGCTGAACCAAAGCCTTCTTGATTTCGGCAATGGCCTTGCCCGGGTTCAAACCTTTCGGACACGTATTGGTGCAGTTCATGATCGTGTGACAACGGAACAAACGGTATGGATCATCCAGATCGTCCAGACGTTTGCCGGTTGCTTCATCACGGCTGTCGGCAATCCAACGGTAGGCTTGCAGCAGAACGGCTGGGCCCAAGTACCGATCACCGTTCCACCAGTAACTGGGGCATGATGTCTGGCAGCAGAAGCACAAAATACATTCCCAAAGACCATCGAGCTTTTCACGCTCTTCTGGGCTTTGTAGGCGCTCTGTGGTTGGTGGCTGGGTATCCGCCTGCAACCAGGGCTCAATCGAGCGATACTGCGCATACGGCACATTCAGATCGGGGACCAAATCCTTGATCACCGGCATGTGCGGCAGCGGGTAAACTTTGACGTCGCCTTTGATTTCATCAATGGCCTGCGTGCACGCCAGGGTGTTCGTACCATCGATGTTAAAGGCGCATGACCCACACACGCCTTCACGGCATGAGCGACGAAATGCCAATGTCGGATCAATTTCGTTTTTAATCTTGATCAACGCGTCCAAGACCATCGGGCCACAGGTATCGAGATCGACCTCAAACGTGTCCAAGCGCGGATTTTCCCCAGTATCTGGGTTATACCGATAAACCTTGAAGTTCTTGGTATTCTTCGCGCCCTCGGCCTTGAAGGTTTTGCCTTCTTTAACGGTAGAGTTCGCAGGAAGTGTAAGTTCAACCATCTTTCAAACTTTCCTCAGTAGACCCGGGCACGAGGTTCGATGTATTCGACCTCATCCGTCAGCGTGTAAGCGTGTACGGGACGATATGTCAGTTTGCATTTGCCACTTTCATCGATCCACGCCAGCGTGTGTTTCATCCAGTTTTCATCATCACGATCCGGATGATCCTCGTGCGCGTGCGCACCCCGGCTTTCGTGGCGGGCTTCGGCTGAATACAACGTCGATACCGCGTTCGGTACCAAGTTCGTCAATTCCAGTGACTCAACCAAATCGGAATTCCAGATCAACGAGCGATCCGTGACTTTTAAATCAGAAAGCTGCGAATTCGCTTCGTCCAGTTTCTCAACACCTTCGCTGAGGACTTCAGATGTGCGGAACACGGCTGCGTTGTTTTGCATGACGCGCTGCAAATCATCCCGGATTTTAGCGGTTGGAATAGAGCCATTCGAATGGCGAACATCATCAAAGCGTGCCACAGCTTTTTCTGCTGACGATTTGTTGAGCGGTGGCAACGTTGCACCTGGCTTAACAATCTCAGCGGCACGGATGGCAGCAGCTCGGCCAAATACGACGATATCCAATAATGAATTCGTCCCCAAACGGTTGGCACCATGCACGGATGCAGAAGCACATTCGCCAATCGCCATCAGACCTGGGCTGACGCGATCAGGATCATCGGCGGTTGGGTTCAAAATCTCTGTGCGGTGGTTCGTTGGAATGCCACCCATGTTATAGTGAACGGTCGGCAATACAGGGATCGGTTCCTTAGTTGCATCAACGCCCGAGAAAATCCGAGCCGTTTCGGTAATCCCCGGCAGACGCTTGTTCAATACGTCGGCGCCCAAGTGTTCCAAGTGCAAGTGGATGTGATCGCTGTCTGCGCCGATACCGCGACCTTCGCGAATTTCAACGGTCATGGACCGGGACACAACATCGCGCGATGCCAAATCTTTTGCGGTTGGGGCATAACGTTCCATGAAACGTTCACCTTCGGAATTGGTCAGGTAACCGCCTTCGCCGCGAGCACCCTCGGTAATCAAACAACCCGAGCCGTAAATGCCGGTTGGATGGAATTGCACGAATTCTTGATCCTGCAATGGCAGGCCCGCACGTGCGATCATACCATGACCATCACCCGTGCACGTGTGCGCAGATGTCGCCGAGAAATACGCCCGGCCATATCCACCCGATGCGAATACCGTCATGTGGGCCTGGAAACGGTGCAATGTGCCATCGTCCAAGTTCCACGCCAGGACGCCTTGGCATACGCCTTCGTCATCCATAATCAAATCGGTTGCGAAGTATTCAACAAAGAATTCAGCGTCGTTCTTCAACGACTGCTGATACAGCGTGTGCAAAATCGCATGCCCTGTACGGTCAGCTGCCGCACAGGCGCGCTGTACTGGCTTCTCGCCAAAGTTAGACATGTGGCCGCCAAAGGGGCGCTGATAAATCTTACCATCGTCGGTTCGAGAGAATGGCACACCGAAGTGCTCAAGCTCATACACAGCAGGTGCAGCTTCGCGGCACATGTATTCGATGGCATCCTGGTCACCCAGCCAGTCGGCACCTTTGACGGTGTCGTACATGTGCCAGATCCAGTTGTCTTCTTCCATGTTACCAAGCGATGCACCGATACCACCTTGGGCGGCAACTGTGTGAGAACGCGTTGGAAAGACTTTGGTGATACAAGCGGTCTTCAAGCCTGCAGCCGCCATGCCTAGTGTCGCGCGGAGACCAGCCCCACCTGCACCGACGACAATGACGTCGTACTTGTGATCAATAATTTCGTATGATTGTGGCATGTATTCGTTAGCTCCCGAACGTCAGCCGGATAACGGCAAAAATAGCACTACCGCCAATAAGGACGACGGCAAATTTCATAAGGATCAATGAGGTGATTTTGGCCGCCTCACCATGAATGTAGTCTTCGATAATGACCTGAAGCCCAAGCTGCGCATGGTGGAACATCGTCAAAATCAACAGAATTAGCAAAAGCGGATTGTAGTGCGTGCCGACCCAGGCCTTAAACGTGGCCAAGTCAGCGCCGACCATATCGACGCCTGAAATAACAAACCAAAGAACCAGCGGCACCAGGGCGATCCCTGACAAACGCTGAACCCAGAAATGATGCGTGCCTTCTTTGTTGGAACCTAAGCCCCGAACCCGGCCGAGTTGCGAACGCATTTCCATGATCAGCCCCCCACCGCGTAGGCGACAATGAATGTCGCAATGGTCAGAACAGAGGCAACAGCAACAACCGCGATTCCCGATGCACGAACGTGTTCAAGTTCAAAACCCCGACCTGCATCCCAAGCTAAATGCCGGATGCCGTTGGACAGGTGAAACCAAAGAGAGAACACGACGCCAAACAAGACGAGACGCCCAAACCATGACCCTAAAATACCCTGCGCCGTGGCGTAAGAATCGGGGCCATATGTCGCAGCCATCAACAAATAGGTCAGCAGAAATGCACCCGCACATAAGACAACGCCGGTGATCCGATGGGTGATCGACAGGATCGAAGTAATCTGAGGGCGGTAAACCTGCAAATGAGGGGAAAGAGGACGATTATGTGCCGTCATTGAAATTCGCCTTTATTATCGAAACGCAGAACTGCGCCATCACAAAAGTATAGCGTCAGTCCTACTCGGCGTCCCCCACCAAGTCAATGTCGCTGGGTGCACCGCAGCAATTTCTGTAACCGCTTACCAACGGCTTATCATAAGACCAAATAGTCCTGTTTTAGCCATTTAAGACGCAGAACTCATGCTATATTCGAATAATCATCGCCAATACATTGTGAACACATAAGAAATTCCTGATGCACAGGATTTAAACCACAACCGCGTGTGCATAGGGTGTGGATAAATTGGGGATAACCTTAGCTCTTTTGCACAAAAAACACGACTTACCCACAACTTTCCAGATAGCAGATGCGGCGGAATCGGCGCACACTTTTGATGTGCGAAAGATGTCATCTGCGTTTTCGTCGGTTTACCGATGTGAGCGCAGTCGAGGGGGCAGCACGGGAACATCTGGACCTATGCCAAGCCTAAGACGTCTATTGAATGTGGGTGTGTCTTTTTCGGAAGTCGCATTCAGTGTCTGCTCTCTGCCCAGGGAAACAGATACGGTATTCGATGGCGATGATGTGTCCCTAACGGAGGGCATGCGCAAGCATGGCTGAAGTTGGGCGTAACGGACGTTGGCCGATCTCTGCCCAGGGTGCGCCTTCGACCGTTGTGTGTACACGGCGTCTTTTGTGCGAACGGAGCCTGGCCGGCTCCAAGAGGCGTTAGGTGTGCCGAACCAGCGGTACGCGGTAGTAGTTTCCCAGGATTGCTGCCCCTGACGCCTCTTTTATTATTTCGGCATCAATACCCAGTAATCGAGATCAAGCACCACGTGCGGCGGGTATTTGCCGTCGTCACCGCGCAAGGGGAAATCTGCGGGCGGATGATCCTTGGCACCAACCGTTCGAAGACGCAGTGCCCCTAAATCGGCGTGCCCATCGATATCTGTCTTGTCCAACACTTCGGACCACGCGAACACCGTGTCCCCCGCAAAGATCGGGTTGGCATGAGCACCTGCGTTGACCGCCAGCACTTTGAACGCATTGCCAAGGCCATTGAACGAAAGCCCGCGCGCCAACGAAATCACATGCCCGCCATACACAAGGCGCTTACCAAACCGTCCCTTGGCTTGTTCATATTGATTGAAGTGAACCTTGGCCGTGTTTTGATACAGTCGCGTCGCCAGCATGTGTTCGGCATTCTCAACCGTCATGCCATCAACATGATCGATTTTTTCACCCACGTCGTAATCATCAAACCGGTGCAGGCTGCCCGCGAGCGTGTTGTCATATTCCGCCATCGAAAGCCCCGTCGGGATTACAAAATCTGAGGGCGCGACGACCGAACTTAATTCGGGCACGACCGCATCGGGGGCCGCACTGGCATGATCGCGTTTATTGACCATGACCCAGCGGACGTAATCGATGACGACATCGTTGTTTTGGTTTTTGGCGATGGAACGCACATAGACAACGCCCGTCTTGCCGTTCGAATTTTCCTTGATGCCGATCACATCTGATGATGTGCGGATCGTATCACCAACATAGACCGGGACGCCGAACACACCCTGGGCGTAACCCAAATTGGCGACAGCGTTTAACGAGATATCCGGCACGGTCTTTCCGAACGCTATATGAAACGCCAAGAAGTCATCAACGGGCTGATCTTTGAAACCAATCCCGCGCGCGAACTCCACCGACGAGGTCGTTGCAAAACGGCTGCCATACAGCCCCGTATAAAGTGCGACATCCCCCGACGTGATTGTCCGCGGTGTCGCGTGGTGCAGTGTTTGACCGGGTGTGAAATCTTCAAAGAAGTTACCCGTCATTGTTTTCGTGGACATGATCTTAGGCACCCTTGTCGTTGATCGCACCGGATAATGCGATCAGGCGTTCGGCCTCGGCGACATGCAGGTTTTCGATCAGTTTTCCATCGACAACCACAACACCTTTGCCGGCCGCAAGGGCCTCGGCATGGGCCGCGATGATGCGTTCAGCCCAGGCGATATCGTCTGCGGATGGCGCGAATACCGTATTTGCAGCATCGATGGTTTTTGGATGGATCAACGTCTTGCCGTCCATGCCCAAATCACGACCCTGCTCGCACGATGCGATGAAACCATCTTCATCGTTCAAATCCATGTACGCCCCATCAAGGATGGAAATCCCAGCGGCACGTGCGGCCAACACACATTTTGATAACGAGAATAAAAATGGTGTGCGGTCCACCGTGTGGCGACTCCGCAGATCCTTGGCGAGGTCATTCAAGCCCATCACCAAACATCCGACGCGCGGATGCACAGATGCAATTTCGTGTGCGTCCAAGACCCCCTGTGGTGTTTCGATCATGCACCAGATTCCCATTTCGGCAGGCGCCCCGGAGGCATCCATCTTGGCCGATAAATCCAAAACCATTTGCGCGCTATCAACCTTTGGCAACACCAGCGCCGCGCACGGCACTTTTGATA
>DGNZ01000441.1 GCA_002389175.1 Rhodospirillaceae bacterium UBA4479
AAGCAGAGCGGCTTGGCTTTCCGGTGGTCATGAAAATCCTGTCACCAGACATTTTGCACAAATCTGACATCGGCGCGGTGAAACTTAACCTGACTTCTGATCAGGATGCCCAAGCGGCCTTTGATGATATCATGCACGCTGCGGCAACTCATGCGCCCGGGGCCCAGATCGATGGCGTTCTGGTGGCCAAACAGCTTTCTGGTGGGGTGGAATGCTTCATGGGCATAAAACAAGATCCTGCCTTTGGCCCGATTGCCGCGTTTGGATTGGGCGGGATATTTGTGGAAGTCCTAAAAGATGTTGCTCTGCGGCAATGCCCTATTGACGCGCAAACCGCCCGCGAGGTGATTTTATCCATCAAATCCGCATCCATCCTGACTGGCGCGCGTGGTCAACCTCCTGTCGATATTGCCGCATTGGCCGACATGCTCTCAAAGCTTTCGCAGTTTGCCGTTGGCGCAGGGGAGCGATTGATATCGATTGATCTTAACCCCTTGGTGGCGTTGCCCGAAGGACAAGGTGCCTACGCACTGGATGCCGTCATTGAACTTGGCGGTGATCCTTCCTCAAGGGGCGACGTCTGGTCCTTTGATAATTTCGCCGTTGCCCAGGTGCTTGGGGAAATATCCGTAGACCTTGACGAAGGGCGCATTGATCTCTGGGAACGTATATTCGGCGATGTGGACCGTGGTCTGCCATTGCCACGCGGGCTGGTTGTTTCCGCATTGGTCGAGGGGTTCATCCGCTCCGGCCAACCCCGCCCCAAAGGGAACGTGCACGCAAGCCAGACCCTATCGTTCACCGACGCCGTAGTGCGTGCCGGAGATACGATCAGCGTCAGCGCCACAGTTGTCGACAAGGAACTGCGCAAAGGGCGCAAATGGGTGACCTTTCGGTTGACTGCCAATGTGGCAGGGGCACAGCTTTGCTCAGGCGACTTTCAAGTCATCTGGGCCACATAGGGAGCAAATGGCATGACGCGGATCAAACCTCTTTCGCTCAAAACCGACGTGGAACTGATCAAGGCACACGCAGCATTGGTTCAGGACTTCAATCCTCTCCATCTGGATACTGAGTTTGCTGCAACCACGCCTTTTGGCGCGCCTGTTGTGCATGGATCCCTGATGCTGAACCTGCTGACCCAAGCAATTGAGCGCAGCCAGCCCAAACTGATCGGCAGCGCCCGCATCGCAGTGCGGTTTGCGGCGCCCGTATTTGTTGGGGACACCATCACCGCTGGCGGGTCAGCGACCTCGGACCGTGCGGGCACGTTCGATCTTTGGGTGACGCGCGGCGACGGCACAAAAGTGGTGACGGGAACGCTGACCACAAAAATTGAAGAGTAAAGGAACAAAATGATGCTGAACGGCAAAGTTGTATTGGTCACCGGGGCCGGTGGCGGCATCGGCAAGGAGATAGCACTTTCGGCCGCACGCTCCGGCGCTGCAGTTGTGGTGAACGATATCGGTGCCACCCTGTCCGGTCATTCGGAAAACGGCGGTGCCGCACAGGCCGTTGTTGACGAAATAACAGCTGCAGGCGGTAAAGCCGTGGCCAACACGGACAGCGTCAGTGACATGGCGGGCGCTGAAAGGATGATCGGGGCGGCGACAGAGCATTTTGGACGCCTTGATGCGGTTGTGAACAATGCCGGCATCCTGCGGGACGGTTTCTTTCACAAGATGTCGTTTGAAGATTTCGACGCAGTAATCAAGGTGCACCTATATGGTGCGTTCAACACCAGCCGCGCGGCAGCGCCGGTGTTTCGGGAACAAAACGGTGGTTCCTTGATCCACATGACATCTACTTCGGGTCTGATTGGCAATCTGGCACAAGCGAATTATTCTGCCGCGAAACTTGGTATTCTCGCGCTGTCCAAGTCCATCGCATTGGACATGCAACGCTGGAATGTCCGATCCAATTGTGTCGCCCCTTTCGCGTGGAGCAGGATGACTTCAAACATCAAGGTGGACAGCCTCGAACAGGAGGCCCGCGTCGCCAAACTTCGTGAAATGAAGCCGGAGAAGATCGCACCACTCGTCACCTACCTTGCCTCTGACGCAGGTGTGGACGTGACTGGTCAGGTGTTCACGGTGCGCAACAACGAGGTGTTTCTGATGAACCAAGTGCGCCCTGTCAGGTCAGTACATCGGAGTGAGGGATGGACCGGCGATACGATCGCTTCACACGCCATGCCAGCACTGAAGAACAGTTTCGTCCCACTTGATGTCTCGGCGGATGTGTTCGCTTGGGACCCGATCTAAACAAAAAAAGGAAAGCAACATGCCAAAGAGAAAAGATAAGCTGACGTCTGACATTGGTTGGAGCACGGCTGACCGGATTGTTGTGCATGGGCTGGATCTGCCAAATGAAATTCTGGGTCACATGAACTTGGGCGATTTGGCGTTCTTGCTGATTAAGGATCGCAAGCCAAGCCCAGAGGAATCGCGCATGTTCAATGCCTTGGTCATCACTTTGGTCGAGCACGGCATCACACCTTCAGCGATGGTGGCGCGTCTGACATATCTTGGCGCACCTGAATCACTTCAGGCGGCTGTGGCTGCTGGATTGTGTGGGTTGGGTACAGTCTTTGTAGGCTCGATGGAGGGGGCGACGAAGATGCTGTATGATGCCCTGCCCCAAGACCGACTTGGCCAAGGGATAGATCTGGAGGCATTAGCACAAGAGACTGTCGATCAGTTTCGGGCTGACAAAAAAATCATTCCGGGTCTTGGCCATCCGGTTCACACGCCCATTGATCCACGCACCCCCCGGCTGTTTGAACTGGCCGAAGAAAATGGATTTTCCGGGGAATACATCAAACTGATGAATCATATCGAGGGAATCGTTGCCCGCGATCGCCCCCTTCCGATCAACGCAACTGGTGCCCTAGGGGCAATCTGCGCGGAAATGGGCTTCCCTTGGCAAATCACGCGGGGTTTTGGCGTGATGGCCCGCGCCATTGGCCTTGTGGGTCATCTTCTGGAAGAACGGTCCAATC
Organism: Rhodospirillaceae bacterium UBA4479; assembly: GCA_002389175.1. Taxonomy (GTDB): domain Bacteria; phylum Pseudomonadota; class Alphaproteobacteria; order Rhodospirillales; family Casp-alpha2; genus UBA4479. The sequence goes on from DGNZ01000441.1 coordinate 3,002, forward strand.
CAATGGCCTTTGAGCTATGGCAGCGTACCGAAGAGGAAATCGTCAGAACCTCAGGCCCTGACGTGGTTTAGGCCGACATGTGACCTGTACCGGTAAAAAATTGCCCATATTGGCTGACAAAGCCTCAGATCGGTGCTGTCAGACGAATGAGAACTCGCATCGGATTGCTTGCGCAGCTTTAATCTATGCGCTCAATAGTTGGCCCCACTCAGTAAGAGCGGCGGTTCGATTGATCTTGAAATTGTCTCGTGAG
>DGNZ01000445.1 GCA_002389175.1 Rhodospirillaceae bacterium UBA4479
ACGGTCTTTCTTGTCTCAGTGAACCAGCACCCAGCTGATGAATTTTCGTATACGATGCAATTACGTCGTGAAGGCGAAAATTAGATGATGGCGTCCTCTGTGATCAGTGATATCCCAACGTAAAAATATTCATGAACTTGCCACGCCGCTTTCTATTGTGTTCGTGAGTGCGGCGGTTAGCACGAGCCAGTGCGTTAGTAGAAGGCCCTTAACAAGGCATCTTGAAGACCTATCCATCAGCACTTAACCTCAGCCCGTATTTGGTTACCGCTTTCGTCAAAACCAGGAAGGCTTAGGTTAGGTCGCCCTGGTTCTGCACGATATTTGATTGGAGTGCCAATATGATGATTGCCCTGAGTGTCTGTCAACAGCATTTCCCGCGCTGATATTTGTGGTGAATTCCAAGCCTCATGCAAATTTAGTACAGGAGCGAAACATATATCGCGATTTTTAAACCACTTCACCCAATATTTTAGGGTGTGGCGTTCAAATGTTTCACGCAGAAAGGCTTTTAGTGGATCCTGTGTTGATCCTGGTGGGCTAATTGCTATTTTTAAAAGGTCAGGGCGTCCAAAGTCTGTTAATAGGTTACGTGCAAATTTTGGTTCTACCCCGCCCAGAGTGACGTGCCGCGCGTCTGCAGTCTTATATATAGAGAAAAAGGCATATCCACCAAAGCTGCGCTCATTCGATATGATAGGTGCTCGATCCTCTGCGAATACTGGTCCTACCACATTGGGCAACCAAGCCATCGTCGAATCCTGCATCGAAATATCGATGATATCTCCTTTGCCAGTCTTTTCTCGACGGAGAAGCGCCATCAGGATTGCCGCCAAAGCTGTCATGGATCCGGTGAGATCGGCTACTGGCATATGAGGGTTAACTGGATGTCCGTCGTTGCCGAGGTTTAGGGAAACTACGCCAGCTAAAGCCTCTATTGATAGGTCGTGAGCAGGTCGCGAAGCCTCTGGCCCCGTCTGGCCAAAAGCAGCGATTGAGCAGTAAACTATGCGTGGGTTTACAGTTGTTACGGTTTCTGGCCCTATACCCAGTCTATCAACTACACCTGGACGGAACGCTTCGACCACGACATCAGCAGTTTTGCAAAGATTGAGGAAGATGTCGCGATCTTCCAATGATTTGAGGTCCAAAACGATTGATCGCTTGCCTCGGTGAGTATTACGAAACCACGTTGTTTCGCCACCTTCAACATAGCCCACTTTGCGCACTGGCTCTCCCGATGGGGGCTCTATCTTGATGACATCGGCTCCGTGATCAGCTAGCGTTTGGGTCAACATTGGTCCCGGCAGATACAAACTGAGGTCAAGAATTCTGTATCCATCCATCTTCATTTTAAATCACCTTCTCAGAACGCAAAGATGCGATTTCGTTGTCGTGGAAGCCTGCCTCCCGTAGTATTTTATTGGTATCCACTCCCTGTTTTGGCGCAGGTGTCGCACTTGGTCGGTTGCCGTCCAACCTGATTGGATTCGATAGAACTTGAAACTCTCGCCGTTCGGGATGCTCGATGCACTGTATACCATCTGTTTCCACGAAATAGGGGTTGTTTAGTGCTTGGGGTAAGGTGAGCACTGGGGCTGCTGGTACGCTACCTGCAAACATAACCATCCACTCCGACGTCGTCCGCTTACATAATATGGCATCGAGAAGGTCACTAAGGACAGCGCGGTTGTTGTAGCGGTCACGTGGATTTATGAAGCGTGGATCGTTTGTTAGGTCTGGCTTTCCAATCACTTTGCACAGGTGAATCCAAAACTTTGGCAAAACACACATAATAAAAATATGCCCATCTGCGGTGGGATAGGTTTCGCAAGGCACGACAGAGGGGTGGCCGCTGCGGGGCCTCCGGGTAACTACGTCACCCTCGTTGAGGTACCATGTTGCTGGGTATGTCAATTGATGCATTGCAACATCGTAAAGTGTGACGTCCACGTCTCGCCCTTTACCAGTACGTAATGCGCCGACTAGGGCTGCAGTTAAGGCAAAAGCGGTGGTAATTCCGCCGAGGTAATCGACCATTGATAGTCCCATGCGGGTCATTGGAGTGTTTGGTTCTCCAGTCAACGCAAGATATCCGGCCTCGGCTTGCATAAGATAATCATAGGCGGGCCATGCGGCGCGCTCGCCGGTTCGTCCATAGCCGGACAAGTGGGTACACACAATACGGGGGTTGAAGGTGCAAAGGTCGGCGTATGTTAATCCAAGTTTGCCCGGAAGATCGCCGCGCAAATTGTTAAGCACTGCGTCTGCATCACCGACCAACCGGTGCAGTACTTTTTTTCCACGTGGGTGCCGTAAGTCCAAGCTAAGGCTTTTCTTGCCAAGATTGAACGTTTGAAAAAAGTGGCTGTCGTTATCACCCAGAAAATGTGGCCCGGAGGCACGGGAGCTGTCGCCGCCGGTGGCCGGACTTTCAATTTTTATGACTTCTGCGCCCATATCTGCCATATACATCGATGCATAGGGGCCAGCGCCATATTGCTCTACCGACAGAATTCTTGTACCTTTTAAGGGGGGGGCGGAGATTCCGGGCATCAGATTTTATTTCTATCAATCAATTGTTTGGCAATGATGATACGCTGCATTTCGTTGGTGCCTTCGCCAATACACATCAGCATCGCATCGCGATAGTACCGCTCGATCTCGTATTCAGTGGAGTAGCTGTAACCACCAAAAATCCGCATGGCTTCTTGTGAACAGAATACACCAATTTCTGTGGCGAAGTATTTCGCCATCCCGGCCTCCATGTCGCAGCGTTCGCCGCTGTCGTATTTCTTTGAGGCATCCTCGATAAGCAACTTGGCCGCGGCAACCTTTGCCGCCATTTCGCCAAGTTTTAGCTGGATCGCCTGATGTTCGGCAATAGGTTTGCCAAAGGTCTCGCGTTCCTGCGCATAGCGCGTGGCCAGCATCAAAGCGCCTTCACCGATTCCAGCGCCACGAGCGGCCACATTGATTCGGCCCAGTTCCAGCCCACCAAGCACTTGCTGTAATCCCCGCCCTTCGGTTCCGCCCAGTAGAGCGTCATGGGGCACAATTTTATTGTCAATTAACAGTTCGCATGAATCAATAGAGCGATAGCCAAGCTTGGTCAGCTTTCTTGAGACTTCGTAGCCTTCACCTTTTTTCGCAAGAAAAGCACTCATCCCCTTATGGCGCGGCTCCGCCTCTGGGTCTGTCTTAGCCAGAATCATAAGGCAATTGCCATTTAATGAATTGGTGATCCATGTCTTGGTGCCATTCAGGCGGTAGCCTTCATTTGTTTTCTCGGCCTTGGTACGGATTGCTTGCAAGTCGGTGCCCGCGTTGGGTTCTGTGAGCGCGATACCACCGCGCAATTCGCCGGTTGCCATTTTGGGCAGCCACTCCGCCTTTTGCTCTTCGGTGCCGGTTCGCTCAATGGCTGAGGCCATAATAAGATGGGAATTAAAAATTCCTGACGGTGCCATCCATGCAGCGGCAACCTTTAATACAATTTTGGCATAGGTTGAGGCAGGAAGTCCGAGCCCCCCGTAGTTGGGGGAAATGATGGCTCCGAATAGTCCAAGCTCTTTCATCTGTTCGACAAGTTCGTGCGGATAGCTATCGGCTTGGTCGTGTTCTCGGGCGATAGGGCGCACTTCGCCCTCGACCCATTTGTCAATTGCATTGAGGATGGCTGTTTCGTCTTCGTCAGTCCAGTTGGCCTGTGTGTGAGCAGTCATTGTTATCTCCCTATCAATAATTAGCTTTGTCTTCGACGCCGTGCCCGCGTGTTGGGATTAAAATTGTTCGCTGGAAATCGCACACCAGTTTAGCGTCCTGATTGAAGCCACTTGTCTTTACGGTAACGAGGCCGGCATTGGGGCGCGACTTGCTCAGGCGTTTGCCTAAAACTTCGGTTTCAGACGTTAACGTGTCGCCCGCAAAAAGTGGATAAGTCATGCGGATATCTGTCCAGCCCATGTTGGCAATAGCCTTCTGACTAACGTCTTGGACGCTCATCCCAACCATCACAGCGACTGTCAGTGGTGAGCAGATTATGCATTTTCCGAATTCTGAATGTTTGGCGTATTCGGCATCAAAATGCATTGGATGCGTGTTCATTGTTAGCAGTGTGAACCAAGTGTTGTCCGCTTCACTGAGCGTTCGATTTGGTCGATGCTCATAGACATCACCCACTGTGAAATCCTCAAAGTAGCGGCCGTAAGTTGCGCGAAATCGGTTTTTACTTATAGGTTTCGTATTTTGGGACATGGTTTGCCTTTCGCTTAAGAGATTTGGACGTCGCGCAATGTTAATATGCGCTGTAGAGATCGGATCACCGGTTTTTCGATGAGTTTACCGTCGAGTACTGCAAGGCCGTTAGGGCTGTCTGCGTAGAGGGCTATTACCTTTTCAGCATAGGCGATATCAGCGTCGG
>DGNZ01000343.1 GCA_002389175.1 Rhodospirillaceae bacterium UBA4479
ATCAACCCAAACATGAACAGGAATGCCCGCATCGTGCGCCTTATAGATCGGGGCCAATGCCGTGCCCCAATCCACCGTCGCCAACCAACCAGCGTTGCAGTGGGTTAAAATGTTCACAGGGCCATCTGTTTTCTTGGCGTGAGCTTCTGCAATTAACGTATGCCCGTGATTCCCGATGGATGAGCATATCTCAACATCTTCATCACAAATTTCAGCAGCACGTGCATAGGCGGCCTTTGACCTTTCGTTAGCTGACATCGGGCCTAACAAAGCCCGCATGTCATCCAAGGCCCAGCGCAAGTTAACCGCTGTTGGTCGTGTCGCGAGGAGTTTATCGTAGGCCGCATCCAAACTTTCGTCCGATGGGTCAGTTTGCATCGCCAATGCCATTCCATAAGCCGCCGTCGCACCAATCAATGGGGCACCACGGACCCACATATCAGCAATCGCCGTTGCAGCATCGTCGACGTTTTCAAGGCGCACCGTTTTGAATTCAAACGGCAATCGAGTTTGGTCAATAATCTCAACCGCCCAGCCATCATCTGCCAACCAAATCGTTCGGTAGTGTGTTCCATCAACGTTCATCTGTGCTCAAATCCTTCTCGAAATACACCCGCCGAAAGCCCGCTTCGACAATCAGCCCCGTTGTACGGTAGCCAAGCGCCGCATAGAAGGGGAAATTCTCGAGCATACGGACATTGGTAAATAGCACGACCTTCGTTTGTCCCGCTTCGCGAGCTCGTTTTTCGGCCAGCATCATCAGGGCTTTGCCGATCCCCTTACCTGACCCTGCAGGGTCTACGGCGATGTTTTCAATGAAGTAATCATCGGCGCGCGAAAATGCGATCAAATAGCCCATGACCTTTCCATCGAGTTCAGCAACATCGACCTGACCGGCTTGAACATACGACAGAAAATCCGCCGCCATGGGTGCCGGAACACGACCAATCCGCGGCACATATTTTATGTATGCCCGCTCAGCAATGGCCCTGACTCGGGAGACATCATCCAAGTTGGCCAGACGCAATTCCATGATTTCAACTGATCAAAGCACGCGTCCAGCGACGGCATCCAAGGATGCAACGACGGCGGGGTCACGCACATCTGGGTGTGTAATAATCGCGTTATCAAGGGCTGTATGACAGCCTTGTCTGCATAGCGAATCTCGCCCTGCCAATCGCGGAATGGCATCAACGACCAGCGAACGTGCTTTTTCTGCATTGCCCATCAACACAGCGATAATAGCATCAACCGTCACGTGATCATGGTCGGGATGCCAGCAGTCAAAGTCTGTCACCATAGCAACGGTCGCGTAGCACATTTCGGCTTCGCGGGCGAGTTTGGCTTCTGGCATGTTGGTCATGCCGATAATATCGCAGCCCCAGGATCGATAGAGCTCAGATTCGGCGAGAGTCGAAAATTGAGGCCCTTCCATCGCAAGGTATGTGCCGCCGCGTGCATTCGGGATATCGAGCGCATCTAAGCTTTCCTTTAACGCATCTCCAAGCCGTCCACATACAGGGTGCCCGAATCCAACATGCGCAACACAACCTGTTGTGAAGAAGCTTTTGGTGCGGGCAAAAGTCCGGTCTACGAATTGATCGACCAGCACAAACATTCCCGGTGGGTATTCAGCTTTGAGCGATCCACAGGCGGACAAAGACAAAATCTCGGTGCACCCGACCCGTTTCATCGCATCAATGTTGGCACGGTAGTTCAATTCTGAAGGCGGAATCCGGTGGCCCCGACCGTGACGTGGCAGGAACGCCATTTCAACGCCAGCTAACGAGCCTCGTAAAATCTCATCTGACGGATCACCAAAAGGTGTTTCAACTTTTTCCCACCGCGGGTTATCTAATCCTTCGATCTCGTAAACACCGCTGCCCCCGATCACCCCAATAAATGGCGGAACTGTGTGTCCGCTCATTCATCGTCTCCATGAAAAACATTATTCTCAAAAAGCTGGGTCGTGCGCATACCTGCAATATCAGCTGCACGGGGGTCGTAGCTGGCCCGCATATCGCAATGGAAACCATGCCCAGCTTTATATACATGCACCCCAACATCGGGTTGTTTCGTGCGGACATTGTCGACATCAGATAACGGTATAGACGCATCATTATCGCCAAAATGCAGTAGCGTCGGACAATCAGGCGTTTCTTCAGCAAATTCATGGATACCGCCACCATAGTATCCACTGGCGGCATCAACGGGCAGACGACAGGCAGCTAGATACGTCACAAAGCCACCCCAGCAGAAGCCTACGACACCTACACGGCCAACATCTGCGACTGCTACGCGTGCAGCTTCGACGTCCATCAACACTTGATCCAAATGCTCGTTCGCTGTCGCCTTATGCGCCCGACCCTGATCAATGTCTGCTGGCTCGTAGCCAACCTCAAAGCCTTTTTCCCAGCGATCATAAAGTGCTGGTGCGATCGCAGCATACCCAACGGCAGCCCATCGTTCTGTCACATCACGGATATGAGGATTCACCCCAAAGACTTCTTGGATGACAATGATAGCGCCCCGTGGTGGTCCCTTGGGATCAGCGCGATAAGCATCAAACGTATGACCATCGGCGGCAGTAAGTTGAACGGTTTGTGGCATCGTGTGCTCCCCAAAAATTTAATGATATTTGGGCGCAAAAATACCGCAGCCCCTCGCCTAGGGCAAACAACAGTCGCGTATATTTGATTGAATAATGTTCGTTAGTTTTCCATCAAATAGGCGATGGCCGCCCTCGCAGCCTCGGAATTCCAATCAATCGCCCCTCTCACACCACCACGGATACGCCCCTGCTTATCCACAATCAATGTGGTAGGCAGCGTCTGGGTATCAAATAACGACATCAAACTGGCGTGCGGGTCTTGGTATAGGCCCAATGCATCGAGGCCTTTTTCTTTCAAGAAAGCATCCGGGTTCTTGCCGACCTGCTGCCCCGATGCGATGGCGACCACTGCAAAATTATCGCCACCAAACTCACCCGCAAGCTTATTCAGGTCAGGCATTTCACGTACGCATGGCGTGCACCACGTCGCCCAGAAATTCACCAGCAACGCTTTGCCAGCAAATTCTTTTAATGTGATCGCTTTATTCTCGCCATCCAGGAACTTCGTTTCTGGAACGGGTGGCGTATTCAATATCCGCTGAAACCCCGGGATGGCGCGCGACAAAACATCGAACTGTGGGTCCTTAACCCCTTCATTGGCAAAAACCAAAGAAGGTACAGCCAAAACACCAATCACAAGGAACCAGCTGATACGGCCAAAATAAGACAATGTCATTTCTTCACCCCTGGGTTTGCCACCAGCCATGCGTCAGCCATTTTTTGACCGTTTGCCACTTCGATGCTGGTCATTTCTTCGCGCAATAGCTCAAGTGCTGAATCAATGGGCGAGCGGTCCACAGATGGATCTAGTCGTGCCAGAACGACCATGAACCACTTGTATGCGCGTGGTCGGTCCTCATCAGCATTGTAATCTTTGGTGTGCGCCAATCCGGCCGTATGCATCATCGCCAAATTATATTGTGCTGCTAGCAGGCCAGCGTCAGCCGCAGCAGTGAAAAGATTCAGTGCTTTTGCCAAATCTTTCTGCACGCCTTTGCCTTTGTAATACAGAGAGCCGAGGGCGAATTGCGCCTCTAGTACGCCAGCATCGGCCGCTTGTTGATACCACGGCACGGCTTTCCCCAGATCTTCGCTGCCAAGTATGCCACTGTGGTTAATCGCCCCAAGGTGATACATGGCATGTGGATTACCAGCCTTGGCCAGTTCCAAAAAAGAATTGTATCCATCTTGGACTTGGCCACTCGTCACTAACTCAACAGCCGCAGCTATTTCTTCGCCTGGCTTCGCCAAGTCTGCTGCGTGCGAGTTTCTTGGATGCACAATTGAAACAACGATCAATACGACCACTGCAACTAAACTGACCGATAAACGACCAGTGACCCGATCAGTCCTAAAAACAGACCTCATATACCCCCACTTTGGAGCACACATACGAGCGCACACCCAAAACTATTGATCAACAGTTGCTATTATCTGTCTATCTGAGAAGTTCGTCGTTGATCTCGATCAGTTTTGGTTTTTATCAATTAATAATGGAAAACGTCATTATTATTTGATTGAAGCTACTCACTCAGCCGCCTGCTTAACCTTTGGACGCATGATAGTGAAGATATCCTCGACCGAGGTATAATCCATATAACCAAGTCGGGCCACGGGACGGAACGCTTTCACGTCTATCAGACCATCCTTCATGACTGAGTCGTCCACATAAACGCCGATGACATGCCCGACGCAAATGGCATTCCCTGCCCCCCTGCGATCTGCAGGTAAATCCATCGTGCCGAAATATTTGCATTCCAAATGAATGGGCGCAGCCTTTACCCGCATCGGCTTAACAAGCTTCGATGCTTCCATCTCGATCCCCGCATAGGCAGCTTCGTCAACTTCTGGATCTACGCCTGCACTGGTTTCATTCATCACATCGCGCAATTCATAAGACACCATGGAACAAACGAACTCGCCCGTTTTCTCGGCATTGAAGATACTGTCTTTGGGCGCGTCTGCGCTGCGCGATCCACTGGCAAACATCACCATGGGCGGATCACCCGCAACGCCGTTGAAAAATGAATACGGCGCCAGGTTTGGCACACCATCAGGGCTAATCGTTGAAATCCATCCGATCGGCCTTGGAATCACACAGCTTTTGAACGGATCGTGCGGTAGACCATGTGGCTCTTTAGTATTCCAAAACATATTGCTTATCCTTACGTGTTTTTCTTTAGCGCATCGCCGGTATACGGCACGGTTTCTTCGACGATATCCCATATATGGCGGGCCGTTGGATGGGTTTGCTCTTCACGGATGTGTGCGACCAATCCCGCAGCACGACTGATCACTGAAAAGCCCCGCATGATTTCAGGCTCAACACCGATCTCTAACAACACAGCGGCGACGGCACCCGTTGCGTTAATGGTCAGATGGCGACCCAACTCTTCATCGACAAGGGCTGAAAACCGTTTCATCGCGGCAATGTAATTTCCCTCGATACTGTCTTGTGCCAGTGCAATATCAAATAGTTTGGCTGTGCGAGGATCATCGGGCTTATGCAAGTGGTGTCCAAAACCTGGCAACACTTGTTTTTCAGCACGACGACGCTGAATTTCAGCCCGTGCATTGGCATCGAAATTTTCGGGCTCTTCCAAAAGGACCGACAGCATCTTGGCGGCATTCTCCATGGTACCCACGAACTGCGACCCCACGTTCAACAAACCAGCAGCAACGGCGGATTGCAGTGCTTCTGGTGCCGAGTGATAAGTCAGCCGAGTGGAAATCGCGCTCGGTGTCAGACCGTGTTCCATCAACGTGACCAGCACCGCATCCAGAATTACGGTTTCGCCATCTGTCGGACGCCGCCCCATGATATGCATGAACATCATCTGGGTGAATGAAACATTGCCCATCAACTCGCTAACAAGGCCATCGTCGCGATAATACAATTCTTCATTGGTATGCGTCGCAAGGCGGGTTTGAAGTTTTTTGTCGTCACTCATGCTACGGTTTCTCCGTCTTCTGCGAACATTACTTTGGCTTCACGGCGAAGCACTTTGCCAACGGGACTGCGCGGCAGCTCATCGACAATATGAACGGCTTTCGGTGTCTTCACCCCGTCCAGACGTTCACGGATAAAGGTAATAATATCTTCGCCCGAAACATTTGCGCCATCGCGCACTTCAACAGCAGCCATAAGGGCCTCGCCCCATTTACGATCCGGCAAGCCAAACACAACGCATTCTGTGACATCAGGATGCAAACCCAATACAGCTTCTACATCGCTTGGATACACGTTAAAGCCACCGGTAATCACAACATCGCGGATACGGTCCTTGATGAAGACAAAGCCGCGTTCGTCGATCACGCCCACGTCGCCTGTGTGCAGCCAACCATCAATAATGGTCTCGGCAGTTTTATCGGGCATATCTAAATAGCCCTTCATCACCAGATCACCTTTCAAGACAATCTCTCCGGTTTCGCCACGCGGCAGCACATTGCCATCGGTGTCCATGGTCTCGACCCGCGTCAACACAGTAGCGCGGCCCGTTGATGCTGCATTTTCGGGGTCCATCCAGTCCTTGGCACGCAAGCAAATCGCAATTTGTGGGGCCTCTGTCTGGCCATAACACGTTTCCAGCGCGTTGTTGAAAACCTTCATCGCGCGCGGCACTTCGTCTTTGCGGATTGCGGCCCCACCAACGATCAAATGACGAAGGGATGAGAAATCGCGGCCCTCAAGCCCTTGTTCTTCGAGCATCATGTAAATCACTGTCGGTGGCACGAACACAGATGTAATACGCTCTTTTTCAAATGCATCCAGTATCGCAGCCGGTTTGGCTGGTCCCATAAACACCTGACACCCACCAACGGCAAAGGTCGGCATGATCAGCGTATTGGTCCCATGCGTCATGGGTGCGGCTAGAAGATTTTTGTCATCTTGATCGAAACCAAATTCATGCAGCATCGATGCGACGCATGTGTTCCAAACACGGTATGTTTGCACGCACCCCTTGGGCTGCCCACTCGATCCACCAGTGAATTTGATCGCCTGAACATCGTCCAGGTTCAATTCATGGCGAACGGGTGTGCGACCCTGGTTTTCCTGAATGAGTGCCGATAGGTCCGATATGCATACAGCACCATCCGGCGCATCAAGCTTATCGGTGCAATCATCAGCGATGAATACAATCGTTGGATTGGTGACACCACAGATACGGCTTAGCTCATCCCTGCCATTTCTGGGGTTCAGCGGCACCCATGTCTTACCGGCAGCGAACGTCGCCAACCATGCAATCAAATGATCACGTGTGTTGTATGCGCAGATGCCAACCCGTGTCTGAGGATCAGGTTCGATATCCTGCAACGCCGCTGCTAGCGCACTGACAGATTTGCCCAATGCCGCATAGTTGATTTCGATATCACCGTCTTTGACAGCAATGCGTTCCGGATACGTCGCAACCGCGCGATAGAAATGATCGATGGGAAGCATTCAGCCGTTGTCCTCGGCCAGTTCAGCTTTGAACAGTCGCGAACGTTCGACGTAATGCTCGGCACTGTGCAACAAATCTTTCACGGTTTCGTCGGAAACTTGGCGGATCACTTTGCCAGGTGCGCCCACGACCAAAGAGTTATCCGGAATTTCCGTACCTTCGGTGATCAAAGCCTTTGCACCAATGATGCAGTTGTTACCGATTTTGGCGTTGTTCAAAATCACCGCCCCGATGCCAATCAACGAATTGTCGCCAATGCTACAGCCATGCAGCATAGCCATATGACCAATGGTCACATTTTTTCCAACTGTGAGCGGACACCCTTCGTCGGTGTGAAGCACACTGTTTTCTTGGACGTTGGACCCGGCACCAATAACGATGGGATCGTTATCACCCCGTAACACGGCGCCAAACCAAATGCTCGCGCCCGCTTCAAGCGTTACTTTGCCGATTACCGACGCATTTGGCGCGATCCAGTAATCGTCACCTGCCGTCGTCACTTTATGTTCACCCAATGCATATTTCATTGATAGCCTCTCAAAGAATTTAGAATCGAAGATTATAGATATTTCAGGAATTAGC
>DGNZ01000402.1 GCA_002389175.1 Rhodospirillaceae bacterium UBA4479
GTGTACCAGAATTTCTGCATCATCCCGAGAATCCAAAAGACTTTACCGTGCTCCCGCATAAAGCGTTTACGGGCCGTCTTCAGGGCTTTGACTTCGCCCGTTTTGATAAACTGGGCAGCAGCCTGGCCACTGAGTTGGCCACACAGCATGGCGTAGTAAATACCCTCACCTGATGCGGGGGCAACAACGCCAGCGGCATCGCCCGCCAGAATAACGTTCTTTCCATCATCCCACTTTTTCAGCGGCTTCAATGGAATCGGTGCACCTTCACGACGGATGGTTTTGGCATCAACAACGCCTGACTGTTCGCGGAGCAGTTTGACCGCGCCGCGGAGTGAAAAGCCCTTATTCGCGGACCCTGTACCGACACTGGTTGTCTTGCCATGCGGGAAGACCCAGCCGTAAAAGTCAGGTGATACCTTGCCGTTGTAGACGACATCACATGTATCCGCGATGAAGTGGGAGTCATCATTGGATTCAGGTGATTCGATAATCTCGTGGTACGCAAAGACGCAGGGTACGCGTTCAGCATTTGGCATGGTCTGTTTGGCCACCGCAGAGCGGGCACCATCAGCGCCCACAACAGCACGTGCACGAACGATAACATCGTCGCCAAGTTTTCCCGTCGATTTATCGCAATATGTGATCGTAACCAGTCCATCATCGTCATGACGGATGGATTTGAAATGTCCGGTCCGGCGTTCTGCGCCGGCACCTGCCGCACGGTTGCGCAACCATTCATCGAAGTGCTCGCGGTCCACCATACCGACGTAGCCTTTGCCGACGGGCATATCGACTTCGCGGCCTGACGGCGAGATGATGCGTGCTGAATTGATCTTGGCGACAATCTGGCTGTCAGGGATGTCAAAATCTCGGATCATACGCGGAGGGACAGCGCCACCGCAGGGTTTGATCCGCCCTGCTTTATCAAGCAGCATAACCGATAGACCTTCGCGGGCGAGTTCAGTCGCCGCCGTAGCGCCAGACGGCCCACCACCAACGACGATTACGTCAAACGTGTCATTTTTCTGCATCCCACTATCTCCCTTATACGTTGCTCAAACGGGTACGTGGTTGCGCTGGCATTCCCAACGCATCGTCACGCCCTGCTTTACTAACCCCGAGTGCCAATTTCGCCGACACCACAAACAGTGCAGCTTCGAGTGCGAAAACGGCAGCGAAAGCGGTTTCGGGTGAACCACTTACAAACCGAACACCATCCAGCACCATCGTCCCGATGAAGCCACCAATACCGAATGCCAGCGCTTGTGCGGCACCCCAAACACCCATTCGGGTGCCTTCTCTATTTTCTTTGCCGCTACGGACGAGCCCCATCATGGAGCCAATCGCTGCGACCGCGAACGTGCCGTTCGCCACACCTAAGAAAAACACGGCTGGAACCAAGGGGAACGTCGGCCCGATAGAACCCGCCAACGCCAATGACGTATGTGCCACCGCAGATGCGATACACCCGCCAACGGTCCATACCCGCATGGAACCAAATCGGCCTTTGCCAAATCCTGTGCCCAACAGGGCGACCAAGATCATACCAACAAAGACACCACCATGATGGACACCGGAAAGTTTTGTCGATTCACCCGGCGTCATGCCAAAGACAGCACCGGCAAACGGCTCAAGGATCAGATCTTGTGCGCTATAAGCCAACATTGATGCGAATACGAAAACGGCAAAGTGCCGGGATTTAGGCTCGTTCCAAATATCGCGAACGGCATGCATAAAGCCCGGCTGATTTTGGTCTTGAAGTTTTGGCGTATGACGGACCGCAGCGCTTTTGCCTTCTAGTCGCCAAATCGCCACGATCGTCATCAAGAATGCAAATGCTGAAACAACAGCGGTAACAACGACCAAGCGATCGAATGTAAACGGATCAAGGAGATGCCCAGCGACGCCAGCGGTTACCGCGATGCCAGCGATCATCATCAACCAGACAATGGTCGCAGCAGCAGCACGACGACGCGCGCGGACACGAACAGCCAGAAATACCAACAACGAAGTCCCCGCAGCCCCGACACCACAACCGATCAACGTGAACGCGGCAACGGCAAGGGCAACACCAAGCATAAGGCTGGTTTCCATGATCCCTGTGGATGCTGCGGCCAAAACCCCGCCAACCCCCAGCACGAACATGCCGCCAATAATCCAAGGGGTTCGACGTCCACCGACGTCAGAACCATACCCCCAACGTGGACGTAATATCTGAATAGCGTAATGCAATCCCACCAGTGCCCCTGGCAACATTGCAGGCAATGCCAGTTCAACAACCATCACCCGGTTCAAGGTCGAAGTTGTTAAAACCACGATTGATCCCAACGCCAATTGAACCAACCCGATCCGGATAATACCTAACCAGCCGAGTTCGTTCTCGGGGATAACCTCAGACACGGTATCAGGCGCACTCATGGGATTAAGCTCCTGAGTGCGAACGCGCTGATCAACATACCGATGACATACAGCGTGGTTCCCGTGGCGTTATACCAAGGTGAATTTGCCTCTGGATCGCGAAGTAATTTTGGCATCAACGCGAATTGCGCAATCAGTACTGCGAGAACACCGAGCGCAAAATACATCGTGCCCCATTGGAATAGCAGACCGATCACGATGACTTGTGGGATGACCATCACAGCGCAGGCAACGCGCACGGCGCGATCAACACCCAATTGAACAGGTAAAGACTTAATTCCGAGTTTGATATCGCCTTCGACAGCTTTGAAGTCGTTCAGGGTCATAATCCCGTGCGCACCGATACTGTACAATACGGCCAGCAAAATTGTGCGGGGATCAGGAAGCGTGCCAGCAATTACAGCGGCAGCAGTAAACCAGGGCAAACCCTCGTAACAAATGCCGCAGGCCAAATTACCCCACCATCCGTTTTGCTTTAGACGTAATGGTGGTGCGCTATAGGTCCAACCAAAAAACAGCGCAAAGATCGCAGCGGCGAGGACCCAAGGGCCCAAGAAATAAGATACAACGATAGAAAGCGCGCCCCCGATGAGCGCGATATACAGTCCCCAACGGCCGGGGATACGTCCTGATGGAATGGGTCGGTTTGGTTCGTTGATCGCATCGACATGGCGATCAAACCAATCGTTCACAGCCTGGCTTGAACCACACACCAATGGACCCGCCAAAATGATCCCTGCGATAAGATAGGGCCAATGACCATCAGGCATGGTTCCCGCTGAAACAGCGCCACAGCCGAATGCCCACATGGGCGCGAACCACGTTATCGGTTTTAGTAATTCAACGAATGATTTTATGCGTCCCTGAGCCATAGGAACGATAGTAGGTATGAGGGTGTTTATTGTCAACTAAACCTGACACAATCCCGAAGTGTGTCTGAATTTTATTACACTTCGGTTTTGCGCTCAAATCAGCCTACCCGACTCGGATGGTTTTTCGCCTAATCGGACGTCGATTTTTGGCCTAACTTCTTCGTTGTGTCATTGATTCCATACCGGTGCAGCTTGACGTAGAGGCTTTGTCGGCTCAATCCGAGCATCTCAGATGCCAGAGCACGATTGTTTCCTGTATGTTCCAAAGCAGCCTGAATGGTCATTCGTTCAATCACATCAGTGGCTTCGCGGACAATCTCTTTCAGTGATACGCGCCCGATCAGGTTGGACAGATCTTCTGGTGATTGGCCACCCGGCAATGTCGATATTGAGGGTGCCAAGTCGACACGGCTTTCGATGGATCTAATTGAGAATCCAAGACAAGGCGAGCGATTATCAGGAATGGCCACAGCGCTGACTTCGATCTCTTCAACGGTGCCCAATTCGCCCCGAATAATGGTTAAGAAACGGCTGGCGGTTCCATTTTCCATCAACGAAGAGACGAGTGTCGTAATTTCATATTCTGAACGACCAACCCAACGCCCAAGCGATTCCCCTTCGGCAGCTCTTGGAGTCGGCAATTGCGCAAGATCCAAGAAGCTCGCGTTGGCATGCCGAATCCGGCCATCCAAATCGGTCGTCACGAAGCCATCTGGCATGCGCGATACGACTTCTGACAAATTACCCGTCGAAGTGCCGCTTTCGCTATCGATCTCTGAGGCATTGGTCTCGATACGGACCAGTAAATGCGCGTTGCTGCCCTGTCTGAATAAAGAAACATTCACCTGGCATTCGTATTCTTCGATCGATTTAAAGCGAACAACCTCGGACATCTGATTACCTGTCCGGCGGACGCTCGAGAATAAATCAGTTATCGGCCCTTGGTCTTCGCTTGAGACCCAATCGCGAAGATATCGACCAACAAGTTGGCCCGCGGTTAAATCCAGGGTCTTGATAGCGGCGGGGTTTGCATCGACGACGCGATACGTCCCAGCATCAAGCACGAGAACAGGTTCTGTCGTGACCTGGAACAACGCACGGTATTTTGTTTCGGCATGACGTAAGCGTGTATATTCACGCTCCATCGCCTGCTGCGTTTTGACCAAATCCTGTTGAAGATGACTGACACTCTGCATTTCGCGACCAATGACGAGCGTCAAACCGCCAAATTCCATTGGCACACCGATGTAGCGTACCGGCAGATCCGGCCCGTCTGGCATCGGGTGATTGACTTGACGCCAACGTTGCTGCGAATTGGATTTTGCATCATCAAGCAATTGCGTCAGTTTCGGCTTGCTCTCGACGGTGACCGTTTCAGACCACGTTCGGCCGACCCAGCCAGCGAGATTAAGCGGAATAACGGTCTCGTCGCTATGAACGACTTCGACGACTTTACCCGACTCATCAATGATCAACGCTATATCAGCGGAGGCACTAATTGCATCATGGAGAAGCTTAGTTTTAATGAATGCTGATGGGGCATTTTCTAATTGCCCGACATCACTCAACACTGCTGAGGATTTTTTCATATTCTTTCAAATTCTTTTATGCTGACAGCACCGCTGCCATAAAATTGTTGATTAAAATAAGTCGTCTAAAACGTCGTTTATAAAAATCGTCTTATGTCTTCGTTTAAAAAAGTAGCTCTTAAAATAGTCGTCAGTCGCTCGGTAATAATATGTCTATATTCTACTCTAGCTAACGTGAAGTGTCTCAAAAACTTTTCCCGCACTGATCACTGTTTCGCGACCATCACCTGCGATATCATCGACATCAATGCTGTCGAGACTCTCAGGGTTTTCTTGAACTGCGTTACCACCGGCAATAATACCAATTGCACGATCACCAGCTTCTTCACGCACGTTCGAAATCAAATTCGGCAACACATCAAGATCTTTTTCATGCGCAACCGAGAAGCCAACCATATTAAAATCTTGGCTTCTCAACGCTTCGTAAATGTCGTTTTCGCTTTCTGGGAAGATGCATTCGATATCCCAGCCATACCGTCTTAAAAATTCAGCAGCCAACGCGGGGCCCAATGTATGCTGATCCCCTGGCATTGTCATGACGAGCGCAGAGCGATTGGCTAAAATGTCCCGTTGCGATGCAAACTTGTCACTTAATAACGACAGTGTTCGCTGCAAGCATGATGACCCCAAGGTCACATGCGCAAAATCACATCGATCTTCAATCCACATCTCGCCGAGAAATTTCGCCGCCGGCGAAATCAAATCCAAATAAATCGATTCAATGGGGACGCCACGATCCATCAACATAAGAATAAATTTAAGTGATGCATCCGTATCGCAATTTATCGCGATGTCAGAAAATAATATAACTTCATCATCAGTCGGACGACGGTAAGATCTATAATTTGCTGCACCTTCTGCAGGTGAGCCATTCTGTAAAGACTTCAGTTCTGGCAAAACATTCATGGTGACCAATCGTTCTATCGAGGACAACGCACCCGTATCTCCCGGGTTTTTTTGATGCCGACTTAATTCAGTTGATTTTTGATCATCACCAAATGAATTACCTGCGCCGTACCAAGGATCGTCTATGCCGTCCGGGACAAGAAAACTTGCCATATTAAAGCCCCCAAAACTCAGTCTCTCTGTGGGAAGGCCTAAAGTTAATTTTGACAATTATCGAAAAGAAAATCTCCCAATTTACTTCTCGGCGCCAATCCTAAATCCAGGATGCCTCTTGATAGGCGTAGTTTTTAATACATCGCTTCCACGAAGTAGTAGCGCACGATAAGCGCCAATTGTCAATGTGATCTTATATGTCAGATTAAATTGATACATACGATTGTAAATTTAAGTTGACACATTCCAATTTTTTTCATTACAGTATCGTAATTTATTTGTTCTTATTTCGATCAAGAAATTTCTTAAGGGATGGCACATGATACTTATTATGAATGTTGGGAACATAATTGACCGATCCATCGCCCACCTTGAAGGAGGACCCTGGGCCGCCCATACCGGGGCATGCAGCAGACATAATGCCAAAGCTTCGGCGAAACGCCGCAATCCTCTTTATACAGCAGAACAGAAACAACGGCGCGACGCGACACCATGGACACTTATTCAGGGTATCTTGGCCCCATTGCAGTTCTTTGTTTTTCTTGTCAGCCTTGGCCTTGTCATCAATTTCATGATCAACGGCACGGGTTTTGAAGCGGCGACGATATCAATCATTATTAAGACGTTTGTCCTATATACGATCATGGTCACCGGCGCGATCTGGGAACGTGTGGTCTTTGGGCAGTATCTGTTTGCACCAGCTTTCTTTTGGGAAGACGCGGTCAGCATGATCGTTATCGCCCTTCATACAGTCTATTTGTATGCTGTCATCACCAACACGTTGACCGCAGATCAACAAATGATTTTGGCCTTAACCGCTTATGGGTTTTATGTGGTCAATGCGGCGCAGTTCTTGCTCAAGCTTCGTTCCGCTCGTTTGCAAGCCAACGCCAGTGCAGAACGCTCAAACATGGGCCTTAGCCCCGCCGAATAAGACGCCAGGGCGCCTTCCAACGACTAATCTCTTTTTGTAAACCGCGCTGTGATTCCGTTTGCTGTGCGCGTCGTTAAGCGGGCAGCTGGATAGACATCGTTCGGGCGCACGATCTCGATATCATACCGTGAGACGATTCGCGCCAAGATCAGTGTCGCTTCCATCAGCGCGAATGCAGCCCCTATACAAATCCGTGGCCCTTGGCCAAACGGGATGTAGGCACCGGACGGGATATCCTTTTCGCGTGCCACAGAGAATCGGTCCGGATCAAACCGATCAGGGTTTGGCCAAAGCGCCTCATGGCGATGCATAAGCCACGGCGAAACCAGCATCAAAGCCCCTCTTGGGAATTTTACAGATCCGAATTGCCCCGCGCGCTGTGCAACCCTGGGAATGAAGCCCAACGGTGGATACAGACGTAACGTCTCGCGAAAAACGTTCTTGGTGAATTCAAGCTTCTTAACGATTTCTGTATCGAGCTCTTTTCCATCAGATACATTTTCGACTTCTTCTCGGATTCGCCGCACGGCATCCTTTTGATGCGCCAGAATATACAACGCCCACGCCAGCGCGCCCGCCGTGGTTTCATGCCCCGCCAAGAAAAACACCCCAATTTGATCGATCAGTTCTTCTCGGCTGAACTGAGAACCATCAAATGGGTCGCGGGCTTTGATGATGTCCCCCGCAATATCCGAAAGCTCAGGCCGGGAATCGGCAATTCGTTCGTCGAGCATAACGCCGATTTGATCTCTGATCTCAGCAGAAGACCGCGAGACAGGTTCAGGCTGATGAACCTTGGCAAAGGCCTTGCCCAGCCAAAGCCTGAAAACACGCACATTAGCCACCGAGTCCTGAAATTCAGCAAATGCATTGTAGACACGTTGTGCAGGTCCCGCCCCGAGTGTGCGCGAGAAAATAGTCCGGCACACAACGTCCGCCGTCAGGGAACTCATCGCTTCTTCGAGCGAGAATTCTTCATTGTTATCAGCGCGTTTATCAAAAATACCTTGGTATTGATCGACTGATTGCACCATCGATGTAAAGGCATTCGCGAGCCGCATGTGCGAGAATGCTGGCGCGATCATGCGTCGCTGACGCTCCCAAGATTCGCCGTTCGACACAAAAACACCATCACGCACCAGCGGTGCTAATGCATCTGCCATCAGATCGCTTTTGGGATAAGCCGCAACCTCTGCGGTCATCATCAACTGCACAATTTCAGGATCATTGACCAAAATGATCTTGCGTCGAGTCCAGCCGACTTCGGCCACCATGGTCCGATACGCCGACTGTGGCATCAGGCTAATCATGTCCCGATCAGATCGAAACATACCGCGGAGCAACGCCTTAACAGGCGTTGTGGGAAGCGGCGCAGGCGGACGATAAAGGGGGTCGTTGTGATCCACGTTAGACTTGCACTTGGTCCGATTGGCGATCGGATGTTAAAGACCGAAGCGGTGCCCCCCCTTCCCAAATCCCATCAACATCTGCAACGTCGAACCTGGCGAATAGTTCTTCTTTGAACCATCCACCTTTGCGTACTTCCGAGATCGCTTTCCCATGGAAACTTTTAAATGCGAAATCTTCCATGGCTTTGGTGTCATCCCAGATTGTGAATGTCACTTGATGTAACCAAGGCACCTCGCCGACGCCAATTTTAAAAACAAGGTGTGATTGTTTTGCTATTTCTTCGGAAATACCGGGGACAAGCCTCCAAAAAGCGGGTGCGTGTTGTGCCTTCACCGTTGCCCGTGTCAGCACCGCAACATATGGGCTCTGAACCGTTTTTGTGGATGGGTCGGCACTCACCCCAAACGGTGTCTGCCCGGACCATTCACCTCGGCAGTTACTGGTGGTCATGTATATCGACGTGTCTTCTGAGGCATGTGCGCGATACCGACAGTACACATCACTATGTGCGATCTGTTCCCGGGCACATTCGATAGATGGCCAAACCGCTAAAATTCCATACACCGAAAAATTCGGAAATGGATAAAAGCCATCCCTACTCCCCGACCCCAGTAATTTATGAAAGCCGATATCCGGCGTTTGCGCCAATGGACCTCGTGCAAACAACATCTGAGAAAAAGCCCATAGTTTCGCCCCGAAAGTTGGAAATCTGAAAAGTGTGATCGAGGTAACTGTCATGGAAACTTTACTCTTCATTTAGGCATCAAACCGCCAAGCTTTGCGGGTTAAGTGTCACAATCAAGCCATAGATCGCTATCGTCATGACGATAAAGCATAAATAGATCATTAAACTTGTATTCTTAAGCAATTCATTCCTTGCGACAATCCCAATATCCGAACTAAAGTGTCAGATAATGTTGACACAAATAAAAGATCACGATGGATCAGACGGTGCTGCGGGGCAAAAACGCCAAGCCATCGTCATCGGCAGCGGTTTTGGTGGCCTTGCAACGGCAATACGCCTTTGTGCCAAAGGATATCAAGTTGACGTCCTTGAGAAGCTAGACGGCCCAGGGGGTCGCGCGTACGTCATTAAGCAAGACGGATTCGTTTTCGATACGGGACCGACGATCATTACTGCACCGTGGCTGCTTGATGAGTTGTGGGAGTTGTGCGGCAAGAAAGTATCTGACGATCTTGATCTGCGCGAGATGTCACCGTTCTACGATGTCCGTTTTGATGACGGCACCATATTTACACTCAGCGGTGATAAAGAAGAAATGCGCCGCCAGATCGCCAAATTCTCACCAGAGGATGTGGCTAACTTTGATCGGTTCATGACCCGCAGCAAAGCGATCTATGATTACGGGTTTGCTGGACTTGCAAACGTGTCATTCGACAACCTCAAAACAATGCTGAAGTCCGCGCCAAAAATCATGGAACTTGTCGGGCTCCGAACCGTTTACGGCTTGGTTTCTAAATATATCAAACATCCAAAACTCCGTATCGCGCTCAGCCTGCACCCGCTTTTGATTGGCGGGAATCCTTATTCGGTGACCGCGATGTACTGCCTGATTAATTACCTCGAAAGCAACTGGGGTGTTCATTTTGCCATGGGTGGGACTGGCAAATTGGTCGACGGCCTTGTGGGCTTGGTCGAACAGCAGGGCGGCAAGATGCATTACAATAGCGAAGTTGATCGCATCAATGTCACCAACGGGCGCGCGACTGGCGTGACATTGAAAGATGGCACCGTGATGGACGCGGATATCGTTGTATCAAACGCCGATGCGGCATGGACCTACGAAAAAATGTTGCCCGATGTGAAGCGGAAAAGATGGACAACGGGCAAGATCAATCGCACCCGATATTCGATGGGATTATTCGTTTGGTACTTTGGGACCAATCGTCGGTTCGAAGATGTACCCCATCATTCGATGGTCTTGGGAACACAATACAAAGAATTGCTCACGGACATTTTTAAACGCAAACGCCTGAGCGATGATTTCAGCATGTATCTTCACCGACCGACCGCCACAGATCCATCCATGGCACCAGACGGTTGCGATACGTTTTATGCATTGGTCCCGGTTCCGCACTTGGACGCCAATGTGGATTGGGCCGTTGAAGGCGAAAAATTTAGACATAAGGTCGAACAACGCCTGGAGGAAACAGTGCTTCCTGGTCTTGGTGATACCGTAATTTCTTCGACATTTGTCACACCAAAAGATTTCGAAACCCGCCTAAATTCATTCAAGGGTGCAGGTTTTGGCCCCGAACCGGTGATATGGCAAAGCGCGTGGTTCCGCGCCCACAACCGCAGCGAAGAAGTCGATGGGCTATATATGGTTGGGGCCAGCACCCACCCGGGCGCTGGGATTCCCGGTGTCATTACATCTGCCCGTGTCGTATCAGAAGGGATCCCCCATGCGCGCGAATTGGTTTGAATGGCGTCACGCAACGCTGGCCGATCGGAAAGCCTGTCAGGCGTTGATCCGTCAAGGCTCTCGAAGCTTCTTCGCCGCCTCGATGCTTTTGCCTGCGTACTTACGTGATCCGGCCTATGCGATTTATGCGTTCTGCAGAATTGCCGATGATG
>DGNZ01000121.1 GCA_002389175.1 Rhodospirillaceae bacterium UBA4479
GGGCTATTTTTAGAGGTGCCCTTATGTTTACGTAAACGTAAACCAAATTACGGGCGGGGGCCTATTCAACATATTTTACTTGTCCAAAGATGACAGGTTTGTAACTCTCTCCCAGTTAGAGGCCGTAAACCCGGCGAAAAGTTCGGGGTGCGTAGGGAGAAAACTGAATGGGTGATGCTGGGCAGAGCCATAGTGCTCTCGATACATTTCCAAAGCTATTGATCGACAACGCGCGTCGCATCGTCGACCGGCCTGCTATCCGTGAAAAAGATTACGGAATTTGGCAGGCATGGACCTGGTCCGAGATGCGTTCCGAGATCGCCGCCATGGCGGCTGGATTGCATGCTTTTGGATTTAAGCGCGGCGATAGTTTGGCCATCGTTGGCGACAACCGACCGCAATTATATTGGGCCATGACGGCGGCCCAGGCGCTGGGTGGCATTCCCGTGCCGATGTATCAAGACGCCGTCGCCGAAGAAATGCAGTATGTGATTGAGCATGCCGAGGCGAGTTTTGCGATTGTCGAAAATCAAGAGCAGACCGACAAAATGCTCGAGATCATGGATCGATGCCCGGCGATGAAAGAGATCGTCTTCAAAGATCCACGCGGGATGCGTCATTATAATCAGTCGCACGTCCGTTCCCTCGAAGGATTGATGGAGGCTGGCCAGAAGTTCCTGAGCGAAAACCCGGGATGGTTTGAAGCAGAGGCCACAAAAGGGTCGGGTTCGGACACGGCAATTATGCTGTATACGTCCGGCACAACAGGTCGTCCAAAAGGTGTCGTGCTGAGTTTTGATAATCTGGTCATCACCGCACGTAACGGGGTTGAGTGGGATCATCTAAAAGAGACCGATGAAATGCTCGCGTACCTGCCGATGGCGTGGGTGGGCGATAACATCTTCTCATACAGTCAGTCTTATGTGGCAGGGTTCTGCGTCAGTTGTCCTGAAAGCTCAGAAACGGTGATGCACGATCTGAAAGAGATCGGGCCAACATATTTCTTTGCACCGCCCAGTATCTTCGAAGGGATATTGACGCAGGTTGCGATCCGCATGGAAGACGCCAGCTGGATCAACAGAAAATTATACGCGTACTTTATGGACGTCGCCAATCGGATCGGCCCGGCCATTTTGGATGGTGAATCCGTATCGTTTATGGATCGCGTAAAGTATGCGCTGGGCAACGTGCTGATTTATGGCCCATTAAAAAATGAACTCGGCTTTTCGCGCTTTCGTGTGGCGTACACGGCGGGCGAGGCGATTGGCCCGGATATCTTTGATTTCTATCGAAGTCTTGGGATCAACGTGAAACAGTTATACGGATCGACCGAAGCGTCGGTGTTTATCTGTATGCAGCGCGACGGTGATGTGAAACCCGATACGGTTGGCCCACCCGCGACGGATGTTGAACTCAAGATTGCCGATAGTGGCGAGGTTTTATTCAAAAGCCCCGGTGTATTTCAGTCGTATTTTAAAAATGACGAGGCAACCCGTGAAACCAAGACTGATGACGGTTGGGTCAAGACGGGCGATGCGGGTTATTTTGATGGCGATGGGCATTTGAAAATCATCGACCGTGCCAAGGATGTTGGCAAACTCAACAGTGGCACGATGTTTGCGCCGAAGTATATCGAGAATAAGCTCAAGTTCTTCCCCTACATCACCGAAGCCGTACTGTTTGGAAATGAAAAAGACTACGCCGCTGCCTTTATCAATATTGATTTAGAAGCTGTCGGCAACTGGGCAGAAAAACAAGGCTTGGCGTATTCCGGCTACACCGATTTGGCGATGCGTGACGAGGTCTATGATCTGGTGATCGAATGCGTCAATAAAGTGAACGTGGATTTATCCGAAGACGATGCGCTGTCAGGGTCGCAAATCAAACGCTTCTTGGTTCTACACAAGCTTCTTGATGCCGATGACGGTGAATTGACACGGACGCGCAAAGTGCGCCGTTCGACTGTTTCGGAACGCTACGGTGAATTGATCGATGCACTCTATTCCGATGTGCAATCGTGTTTGGTTGAAGCGCAGGTCACGTTTGAAGACGGCCGGACTGGCACGATTAAGGCTGATGTCAAAATCCGCGAAGCGACAATGATCCCCGTCGCACAACGCGAAGCGGCGGAGTAACCGGAACGTCATGGCATACGAAAGAAACATTGGCGAAACGATCCTGTCCGTTGATCAAATCTCGCTTTCGTTTGGCGGTGTGAAAGCACTGTCTAACATCAGCTTTGAGGTTAAAGAGCACGAGGTCTTTGCGATCATCGGCCCCAATGGGGCAGGTAAAAGTTCAATGCTGAATTGCATTAACGGCTTTTATCATCCTCAAGAAGGCACCGTGACCTTTAAAGGGCAAAAACGTCGACGCGTGCGACCCAGTGAAGCTGCACGTAGCGGCATCGCACGGACATTCCAGAACATCGCGTTGTTCAAGGGGATGTCGACGCTTGATAACATTATGACGGGCCGCAACACAAAGATGACCACGAACATTTTTTGGCAGGCGCTTCATTTCGGGCCCGCCATGCGCGAAGAGGCCGAGCACCGCACCCAGGTTGAGAAGGTTATCGATTTCTTGGAAATCGAAGCCATCCGTAAAACGCCCGTCGGTAAGTTGCCCTATGGATTGCAAAAGCGCGTCGAATTGGGCCGCGCCTTGGCCGCCGAGCCGGATCTGCTTTTGTTGGATGAGCCCATGGCGGGCATGAACCTCGAAGAAAAAGAAGACATGTGCCGCTACATTCTGGATGTGAATGATGAATTCGGCACCACAGTCGTTCTGATCGAACACGACATGGGTGTTGTGATGGATATTTCCGACCGGGTTGTCGTGCTGGATTACGGCAAGAAACTTGCCGACGGCACGCCCGATGAAGTGCGTAGTAACCAAGCCGTGATTGACGCCTATTTGGGCGTTTCTCACGACGATGAATAAGGCGGTTTAGACATGCTGTTTTTTCTAGAGACAGTGATCACAGGTCTGTTGGCTGGTGTGATGTATTCGCTGGTCGCGCTTGGTTTCGTTCTGATCTTCAAGGCATCTGGAGTCTTTAACTTTGCCCAGGGCGTATTTGCACTTTTTGCAGGTTTGGCACTCTATGACTTCATCGCCGAAGGCGGGTGGTTCCATGATTTATTCGGGTTCGTGTTGCCGGTTTGGCTTGGCATTATCGCAACCATGGGCGTCATGGTCATCGTCGCGTGGCTGGTGGAGCGACTGGTGTTGCGACATTTGGTGAACCAGGAGCCCATCATATTGTTTATGGCAACGATCGGCCTCGCTTACTTCATGGAAGGTCTGGGCGACACACTGTTTGGTTCAGACGTGAAACCGTTGAACATTGGCTTACCGAATGGTGCCGTCGATTTCCTGCTGGATAACTACAATCTTTATATCGAAAAACTAGAAATCTTTGCCGCCGTGGTCGCTGCGATCATGGTGACTGTATTGGCGATATTCTTCCAAAAAACGCGGATCGGTCGCGCATTGCGGGCCGTTGCTGATGATCACCAAGCAGCACTGAGTGTGGGCATTTCGCTCCGCACCATTTGGGTGATTGTATGGTCTGTATCCGGGTTCGTTGCCTTGGTGGCCGGGATCATGTGGGGCTCGAAATCGGGTATCCAGTTCTCGCTATCTTTGATTGCTCTCAAGGCTTTACCGGTTCTGATCCTCGGTGGATTTACATCGGTACCGGGTGCCATCGTCGGTGGATTGATCGTCGGTGTTGGGGAAAAAGTCGCAGAAATTTACGCAGGGCCGTTCATTGGCGGTGCCATTGAAAACTGGTTCGCTTACATGCTGGCGTTGGCATTCTTGCTGTTCAGGCCCCAAGGGCTGTTCGGCGAAAAAATTATTGAGAGGGTCTAGCCTACATGTTTTACCGTGAAGCCGGACAGTTCAAAACAAGCTACCGCGCGGACGAGGCGACGTTCCCGATCCTGCAGGACAAAATCTTTGTCTACGCGTTTCTGGCCGTTGCGTTTTTGGTGGTACCGTTTTTCATCACCGATTATTCCGCGAACGCGATCCTGATCCACTTCCTTGTTTATGCGTTGGCCGCCATTGGCCTGAATATTCTGACAGGATATTGTGGTCAAGTGTCGCTGGGTACGGGTGGTTTTATGGCCGTGGGCGCGTACGCGACCTATAAGTTATCGACCGAGTTTCCAGGGTTGAACCTGATTGTCATCGTTTTGTTATCGGGCGGCATTACCGCGTTCGTCGGTGTGATGTTCGGTCTGCCGTCGCTCCGCATTAAGGGGTTTTACTTGGCGGTTGCCACGTTGGCGGCGCAGTTCTTTTTGGTCTGGCTGTTCAACAAAGTCGGCTGGTTCTTTAACTACAGCCCGACCGGGATGATCGTGGCACCACCACGGGAAGTCTTTGGATTTTTAATCACAGGACCGGAAGCAAGTCCTGTTGTCAGATATCTATTCTGTCTGAGTATTGTCACGGTGGCGGCGATCGTTGCGAAAAACCTTGTGCGTGGCAGGCTTGGGCGAAACTGGATGGCCATTCGCGATATGGATATCGCGGCGGAACTGATCGGTATTCGTCCATTGCAGGCCAAGCTATCGGCATTTGCCGTCAGCTCTTTTTATATCGGGATGGCGGGATCGTTGTACTTCGCCGTCTGGCTGGGCAGTGCCGAGCCGACTGAAGCTTTTGATATTTTCCAATCATTCTTTGTGTTGTTCATCGTCATCATCGGCGGTCTTGGCAGTATTTTGGGATCGTTCCTGGGTGCCGCATTTATGGTGTTGGTGCCGATTACGCTCAAGACCATCATGGTCGATGGGTTCGGGTTCGCTGTTGGCGCGGCGAAGCACGTCGAAGTTATGACGCTCGGCGCACTTATTATCTTCTTCTTGATCGTTGAGCCACATGGGCTGGCCCGATTGTGGGCGATTTTAAAAGAGAAACTACGGCGCTGGCCGTTCCCCTATTAATATTTAGGCGAATTGGTTAGCATGACATCAACTAATAAAAACAGGCGACAAAGTCGTCATCTTAACCTCAAAGGGAGGAAAACATGAGACTGAAACTATTAACGAAAATTATGGCGGTTGCCGCAGTGGCAACGCCATTGATGACGGCAGCTGCGGAAGCCTATGAATTGGTTATCCCGGCCACTGTTTATCGGACAGGTCCATACGCACCTAACGGTATTCCGTTCGCTAACGGCTATGGTGATTACTTCAGGATGTTAAACGCCCGTGATGGCGGCATCGAGGGTGTGAAAATTAAGTACCTTGAGTGCGAAACAGCCTACAACACCAAGCAAGGCGTTGAGTGCTATGAGAACACCAAAGGCGAGGGCCCATCTGGTGCGCTGGCATACCAGCCGTTGTCCACGGGGATTACCTATCAGTTGATCCCAAAAGCAACGAACGACAAAATTCCTGTCTTCTCGATGGGGTATGGTCGTACGTCGGCTTCGAACGGCAAAGTATTCCCATACATCTTTAACTTCCCTGCAACGTACTGGGATCAGGCTTCTGTTTTCGTCAAATACATCGGCGAAAAAGAAGGCGGGATGGATAAGCTTAAGGGCAAAAAGATCGCTCTCGTTTATCACAACTCGGCATATGGCAAAGAGCCAATCCGGACTTTGGAAGAGCTTTCCAAAAAGCACGGTTTTGAGTTGCAGTTACTTGCCGTTGACCACCCTGGCCAAGAGCAAAAAGCAACGTGGCTGCAAATCCGTCGTGAAAAACCGGATTGGACCATGATGTGGGGTTGGGGCGTGATGAACCAAGTGGCGATCAAGGAAGCCGCTTCTATCCGCTATCCGATGGATCGTTTCATTGGTGTGTGGTGGTCCGGTTCTGAGAACGATGTGTTGCCAGCGGGTGATGCAGCAAACGGCTATCTGTCGGGCGCGTTCCATGCGGCTGGCGATAACTTCCGTGCCCATGATGACATCAAAAAGCATGTCTACGAAAAAGGTAACGGCGGTGGCGATCTCGATCGTGTCGGCGAAGTTCTCTATAACCGGGGATTGGTCGCAGCGATGTGGACAGCCGAAGCCATTCGGACTGGCATGCGTATGCACAACACCAAAGAGCCAAAAGGTGAGCATGTTCGTGACGGGTTCGAAGCCCTGAACGTTGATGCCAAGCGTCTTGCGGTTCTGGGGCTCGAAGGGTTCACCTATCCGGTGAAAATCACCTGCGAAAACCATGGTGGTCCGGGTAAAGTTGCTCTTCAGCAGTGGGATGCACAGTCCAAAACATGGAGCTTTGTGACCGACTTCTACGAGCCTGACCGTGACGTTGTTGGGGCATTGAAAGCCGAAGATTCGGCCAACTATGCCAAAGAAAACAACATCACACCGCGTGCTTGTAACTAATGAGTACTGGTGCTGATACAGCACAGGAAACAGTCGGCGCCAATGAGGGCGCCGACTCGCTCCTGTTCGTCAACAATATCGAAGTCATTTATGACCACGTGATTCTGGTCCTGAAGGGGGTTTCCCTTGAAGTACCAAAAGGCGGTGTCGTTGCGATTCTTGGCGCCAATGGTGCTGGAAAAACCACGACGTTGAAGGCGATTTCAAACCTTCTCTATGCCGAACGCGGCGAAGTGACAAAAGGTTCTATTATATATGACGGGGAAAAAGTCGAAGCCTCGTCACCGAACGAACTGGTCAAACGCGGTGTCATCCAAGTCATGGAAGGTCGCCATTGCTTTGAACATTTAACGATTGAGGAAAATCTGCTGACGGGTGCCTACACACGTGCTGACGGCAACGCGGCGATCAATGAAAGCCTCGAGAAAGTTTATACCTATTTCCCCCGGTTGAAGGAGCGTCGCACATCCCAAGCGGGCTACACGTCGGGTGGGGAACAACAAATGTGTGCCATCGGGCGTGCGCTGATGTCGAACCCCAAGATGATCTTGCTGGATGAACCCTCAATGGGTTTGGCGCCGCAACTCGTCGAAGAAATTTTTGAGATCGTGAGTAAGCTCAATAAACAAGAGGGCGTGTCGATCCTTTTGGCCGAGCAAAATACCAACATCGCGCTCCGGTACGCAGAATATGGCTACATTCTGGAAAATGGACGCGTGGTCATGGACGGTCCGGCATCATCGTTGCGCGAGAACGAAGACGTCAAAGAATTCTATCTTGGTTTATCGACATCAGGACGCAAAAGCTTCCGCGATGTGAAGCATTATCGCCGACGCAAGCGTTGGCTGGGTTAATGTATGCTCGCTGATACGCCGTTCGATGAACTGGAAATACGAAGTGTAGATGGTCGCGAGCAGGCTTTCTTCTCAGCACTCCCCAATTTCTTGTCCGATGTTATAGCGTCTTCCCATTACTATCGCGATCTGTTCGCCGATGTTGATCCGACCACGGTGACGAATCGCCAGTCCCTCGCGAAACTTCCGATTACGCGGAAATCGTCACTCCACGATATTCAAAAGTCCGGCAACGCGCTAGGTGGTCTGCTGACGGTGCCACAAGGTGACCTTGCGCGGATTTTTCAATCGCCGGGGCCAACCTATGATGCCGAAGGAACAGGTGATGACTGGTGGGGCACAGCCAGGGGGCTTCATGCCAGTGGTCTTCGCAAGGGTGATATCCTGCACAATTCGTTTTCGTATCATATGACGCCTGCGGGTCTGATGATGGAATCGGGCGCGCGGAAAATTGGCGCTGCAGTGTTCCCTGCCGGGATTGGCAATACCGAACTACAGGTCCAGGCGATCCATGATGTGCGCGCGACGTGCTACACAGGAACGCCGAGTTATTTGAAGAAAATCCTCGAAACAGCAGAGTCACTTGGTAAAGACGTCACAAGTTTGAAAAATGCATGCGTTGGCGGAGAGGGGCTCATGCCAGATCTTCGCGCCGCCATCGAAGATCACGGCATCCATTGTGGTCAGGTCTACGCGTCTGCGGATCTTGGCAATGTTGCTTATGAATCCATTGCGCGCGAAGGCCTCATCGTTGACGAGCGTTTGATTGTTGAAATCGTCCGTCCCGGCACGGGCGATCCTGTCGCTGAGGGTGAAGTTGGCGAAGTCGTGGTTACCGTGATGCGCACGGGTTATCCGCTCATACGATTTGCGACGGGTGATTTATCGGCTGTCATGCAGGGGCCAAGCCCATGTGGTCGGACCAATATGCGGCTCAAGGGTTGGATGGGGCGTGCGGATCAAACCACTAAGGTTAAGGGTATGTTTGTTCACCCCGCACAGATCGCCGAACTTGTGCGCCGTCATCCCGAAATAGAGCGTGCCCGCGCAGTTGTCTCAAAAACGAATGATGATGATGTGCTCACGGTCATGTGTGAAGCGGCGGTGAGCGATGATGGATTTGTGGGCAAGGTCACCGAGACGATATTGAATGTCTGCAAACTGCGTGGCACGGCCGAGGTGCATCCTGTTGGATCGCTCCCCAATGATGGCAAAGTGATCGACGACATTCGGGGCGCTTAAGCTCACTTTACCCCCATAGACCTTACGAATTTGTAATGCGGGATGCCATATTCGCGCCACATTCGAAGAGTATTTTCATCATTATAGACCTCCTCGTCTATCACCAGAGACCCCCCTCTCTGGTCCCCTAATAGCGCAAATGCGCTGTTACTTGCGGCCGGGTCACACATATTGTGATCCGGTCGTAATTTTTTGTGGCGTCGGCTTTCCAAGCACATTCCTTTCCGTTACCGTTCGCCAAAGGTGTGCTGGGGCGAAATGGCAGATTTCTTAGGTGACAATCTAGACTGCATACGTGGCGAACGCCGTGTCCTGTCAGGTTTGAACTTCCAAATTTCAGATGGTGAAATTCTTGTCCTGACGGGCAAGAACGGAACGGGTAAATCGACGCTACTGCGATTGATGTCGGGATTGCTGCGTCCACAAGGTGGCGAGCTATCTTGGGATGGCGAGAGCATTGCCGAAGATCCTTCGGCACATAATGATCGCATGACATATGTTGGGCACGCCGAAGCCGTGAAGCCCGCGATGTCCGTCCTGGAGAATGTTGAATTTTGGCGCAGTGTCCGCACAAAGCCTGATAAGACTGCAATGGATGCATTGGCCGCTGTTGGCATCGCGCACTTGGCAAACATCCCCGCCCGTTATTTATCCGCAGGCCAGAAGCGCCGCGTGGCGCTGACACGTGCCCTGACATCGGGGGCTAAGCTTTGGTTATTGGACGAGCCTACGACGGCATTGGACGTTGATGCATCGACGGCGTTTGGTGCCACGATCCAAGCCCATCGCCAAGCGGGCGGCATGGCCGTGATCTCGACCCATACGGATTTAGGTCTGAGCGACGTTCGCCATTTGAATTTGAGCCCATCATGAACGGTGTTCTCGCAATTATGAGCCGTGAGCTACGTTTGGCGGTGCGGCAAAGCAGCGACAGTATGATGGTGATCGCGTTTTTTGTGATCGCTGTCGTGTTGTTTCCTTTTG
This sequence comes from Rhodospirillaceae bacterium UBA4479, assembly GCA_002389175.1. Lineage (GTDB taxonomy): Bacteria > Pseudomonadota > Alphaproteobacteria > Rhodospirillales > Casp-alpha2 > UBA4479. The sequence goes on from DGNZ01000121.1 coordinate 9,445, forward strand.
GCGTGGGGCCAGAGCCGCAAATGCTGGCACGCATCGGTCCGGGCGTGATCTGGGTAGCTGCACTGCTGGCCGCGATGTTGTCGATGGAGCGCATGTTTCAAGCCGACTACGAGGATGGTTCCCTGGAATTATTGGCGTTAACGCCGGTGCCCCTTGAGCTGACAGTTTTGGCGAAAGTGCTATCGCACTGGCTTACGACCGGATTGCCATTGATCATCGTATCGCCGTTGCTGGCGATCATGATGAACATCCCGCCCGAAGGGTGGGGCATATTGATTTTATCATTGGCACTGGGGACGCCGACACTTTCGTTGATCGGGGCCGTCGGGGCCGGGTTGATATTGGGCGCACGGCGCGGCGGTGTCTTGTTATCGTTGTTGGTGTTGCCCTTGTTTATTCCGATTTTGATTTTTGGCGTGGGCTCCGTCGATATGGTGTTAAATGGGCTCGAGACAAAAGCACATATGTTATTGTTAGGCGGCATCTTTTTAGGCAGCTTGGCGCTCACACCATGGGCAACGGCTGCGGCCGTGCGCGAGGCTGTGGCTTAACGTTATACGGATGCTATAACGCGTTCAGGAGATTCTATGTTTCATCGCTTTGCCAATCCTACCCGGTTTCAGAAACTCAGTAAGGTCATAGAGCCTTGGGCACTGGCCATCATGGTGCTGTGCTTGGGCCCGGGCCTGTATTACGCATTGTTCTCGTCGCCCGTTGATTACCAACAAGGCCATACGGTGCGCATCATGTACATCCATGTCCCTAGCGCGTGGATGGCGATGTTCTGTTACGTCGCGATGGCGCTGGCATCCGCAGTGGCGTTGATTTGGAAGCATCAGCTTGCAGATATTGCGGCCAAGGCGACCGCACCGATTGGTGCAGGCTTTACATTGCTGGCTTTGGTGACCGGTGCGTTATGGGGCAAACCGATGTGGGGCACATGGTGGGTATGGGATGCCCGGCTTACATCTGTGTTGGTGTTGTTCTTTCTCTACCTGGGCTACATCGCGCTGCATAATGCGTTTGATGATGCGCGCCGCGGCGGTCAGGCGGCATCGATATTGGCCATTGTCGGCTTCGTAAACGTGCCGATTATTAAGTTCTCGGTTGATTGGTGGAATACGCTGCATCAACCCGCCAGTGTGGTCCGCATGGATGGCCCGGCCATTCATCCAGAAATGTTGCTTCCGCTCATCCTGATGGCGGTGGCTTTTAAGTTTTATTACATCTGGTTGGTATTGGTCCGTATTCGCCAAGAGATCATGGCGCAACGCGTGCGGGCGCTGCACCAACGCGAGGCCTCAGCTTAGGCGGCGGCCTCGCCACTGGCAAAGATCGGCGAGAGTCTGCGCAGGCGATCGAGGTCAGGGATAATCAATCTATCGGGTTTTGGTAGCATAATGACTTTTGATTTTTTCAGGGCCGAAAATTGCCGCGATACTGTTTCGGTGTTCAGCCCCAAATAATCGCCGATATCCCCGTGGGTCATTGGTAAATCTACTTCGATCCCGTCAGGGTGCTCAGTGCCGATACGCTTTGCCAGTATATAAATGAAGTGCGAAATTTTCTCCTGCACGCCACCGCGCGCCAATAAAGTCATGTGCTGAATCATACGGTCTTTTTCACCCAGCGTCAGTTCATAGAGTTGCACGGCCGCTTGCGGATACGCACGCTTCATTGTCGACACGAGGTTGGAGTCCAGAACGCATACCACACTCGGAATGGCCGCGAATGCTGTGACGTCTTTTTGCAGATGCCCGTTGGTCAGGGTCTCGCCCTTGCAGACAAAGTCTACAACAAACCGACGCCCGTCATCTAAAATCCGCTGCAAGATTATCAGCCCCGACGAGACCGTTGAAATCGTCCCATCACGAAGCGCCTTGTCACTTAACGAGACGCCGACATCGAAACTTTGACGTTCTGCGCGCTCTGAGACGAACTCCCGTAGAATAGGGTTCGCGCGCTCCATTGATCGACATAAAGTGCAATGACGTTGCGGGCAAATCGCCGCAGATTGCTCTGAAAAGCGTCGACGTGGTCGTCGTTTGGCTTGGTGCGTATTCATAATTGTCCCCCCCAAAAGGGTTCAGCCACATACATTTGCAGCCTCAATTATGAATCTAGATCGTTCGCTAGATGTGGGCTTTGATTTGGATCAACCTTGCCGAGATTAATTTTCTGAAAACTGACTGCAGTCAATGCGGCCCCAAAAGTTTTATGAACTAATGTTCATTACAAATCGTTCATCTTGCCGGATGAACGCCTAAATCTAAATCACCGGGGGGTGAGCTATGACTGTTGTGATCCGCACTTTTTGTGTTCTATTTGTCCTCTCCATCTTTGGAATGATGTCATCTGAGGCATCGGCAAAAGATTCTGTTTCTGCGGCTTTGGCCAAAGAAAAAGGCTGCATGTCATGCCACGAAGGCATTGAGCAGTTCACAGATGGTGCGATGATGGATTCGATTGTCGCACTTGGCGAAGATCATGGCGACCCAGGCGGTTGCGTTGTGTGTCACGGCGGTAATCCACAAGCGACAACAGCAGAAAAAGCGCATAGTGGCGCTCCAAAAGAACTTACAGAAGCAGACGGCCCCCACACATTTTATCCTGATCCCGGCAGCATCTTTATTGGCGATCGCGCCTGTGGCCAATGCCACCAGGGTTACGCAGAACGCCTGATGAAGTCGTTGATGAATACCGAAGCTGGCAAACTACAAGGGAACCTGTGGGCTTGGAATGTACAGAAAGATCAAAAAGTTGTTTGGGGCAACTATGACCTGAAGGACGAAGACGGCCCAGAGCCAATGGTTGGGACGGATGCTTATAAAGAGTACATGCTTGAATACGTTGCAGCCCACCCGGATCAAATGCCGAGCGAAATGATTCAGGTGCCGGATGTTAACGTAGATGACATTCCGAACCACCCAAATCAGGCTGGTATCACATATTCCCGCCAACAGTGTCAGCGTTGTCACGTCGGTGTTTCCGGTCGTGAAAAACGTGGAGACTACCGCGGTACAGGTTGTTCATCTTGTCACGTTCCTTATTCAAACGAAGGTCTCTACGAAGGTGGCGACCCGATGATCAGCAAGGAATTACCGGGCAAGCTGCTTGTTCACCGGATGCAAGGCACACGGAAGTCCAAGGTTTCGCACAACGGTATCGAGTATTCCGGTATTCCAACCGAGTCCTGCGTAACGTGCCACAACCGTGGTAAGCGGATCGGTGTCAGCTACCAAGGCATCATGGAGTTCCCGTATGGGAGCCCATATGATGGCCAAGGTAAGAAGCAGCCGAAACTGCACACCAAAAAATATCTCTTCATCAAGGATGATTTGCATCACCAAATCGAAAGCCGTGAAGGCAATCCAAAAGGTGGCCTGTTATGCCAGGATTGCCACACATCAATCGATATGCACGGTGATGGTAACATGCCGGGTACAACTTTGGCGCAAGTCGAAATTGAGTGCGAAGATTGCCACGGCACCGTTGCAGAATTCCCATGGGATCTGCCACTCGGGTATGGCGAAGAATTCCAAAAAGACATTGGCGACAAGCCGCGTGGCTTAACCAAAGACCTGCCGGACTTCATGGCCTTTGCGACTCAATACGAGCCACAAGACGGCTATCTGCTGACCGCACGCGGTAACCCATATGGCAACGTCGTCAAAAAGGGCAAAGAGGTTATTCTTCACTCAGCAACCGGACTGGACTTTAAAATTCCGATCCTGAAGCAGTTGAAGATCGACAACGCCTGGAAGTCGCCGAATGCGATGGTTGCGATGTCCGCTGTCGGCAAACACATGGAAACCATGGAATGTTATGCATGCCATGCGGATTGGGCACCACAGTGCTACGGCTGCCACGTCACCGTCGATTACTCTAAAAACAAGACGGATGTCGATTGGATCAAAACGGCCAACGCGCGGGGCGAAGACGGTCTGTCTGCGGACTACGCACTGGGCACCAACGGTCTGAAAGGTCCTGGTAAAGTTTCTGAAACACGCAGCTACCTGCGTTGGGAAACACCCATCCTGGGTATCAATGGTGAAGGGCGTGTGACTCCGCTGATGCCAGGTTGTCAGGTCATCACCACCGTGATCGACAAAGATGGAAACACGATTGTCGAAAACGAAATCTGGGATACCGCCGAAGCCAAGGGTCTGGATCACGCGCCCGTTCAGCCGCACACTGCGGGTCGTCTGGCACGGTCGTGTGAGAGCTGCCACAACAATCCGAAAACCCTCGGGTACGGGATTGAAGATGGTCGCTTCATGCTGGGCTACGAGAATGACCTCGTGATTGATGTTAAGACGGCTACGGGACAAATCGTCCCGCAGCAGTACAAGGTTCAGTCTCCGGCTATTCCTAAGCTCGACCACGATCTGTCGCAAATCATCACCCGTGATGGCGAGCAACTGGTCACCGTCGGCAGTCACTGGCCACTGTCTGGTCCGTTGACCGAGGAACAACGCTCTAAGATGGAACGGACTGGGTTGTGCATGGGCTGTCACCAGAACATGCTGGACGAGGACCTATGGTCCAAAGTCAATTCCCCTGCCTTTGTTGACAACAAAGAGCACCAGGATGTGATGAACAAAGCGGTCCACTCTCTCGCCAAAGACAAGAAATAGGATAGGAGAACAGCCATGAGAAAGTCTATTTTCGTCATCGCCTTCTCCGTGTTCTTGATTGGCACGGGCACCGCAAAAGCAGAGTTGGACTACAGCATCGCAGATCTACTTCTGCCATTTAAGGAAGGCGCCAACGATGCACGTAACGGTTCCGTCCTTGAGATGGAGTGCGAGCAATACATTGCTGGGTTCACCGACCTCTATCACGTCTTGGGCCAGGACAAGAAAGACAAAGTGTGTCTTCCGCCTCCTGGTAACCGGGATGATGAGGTTCGCTGGGCGTTCATGGAGTGGGCATTTGCCAACTACGGCGAGCGAAAAAAGCCTGCAGTAGAAGGATTGCGGCGTACTTTGAAAGCGCATTTCACCTGTAGTTGATTTGCAGTTTCACGTTTAAATCGACGCGTTAGCCCCCTGGTAATATTAAATATTATTAAGGTCACCGTAAATTGATCGATATCAACGACTTGTCGTACAATGTCGGGTACCATTTGTATTGCTTGCGAGGCATGTGCCTCGTAAACCTAAGGTTAACCTGATTGGGAGCGTCCGGACGTTGGACAACACAGACAGTATTCTCAGCATGACAGAGCATGGCGCCTATGTGTGGCCAAGCTATGGGATTGTTGCAGTCGTGTTGCTATTGCTTGTTGTTCAGACGCTTCGCGCCTTTAAACGAACGGCTAAGGAATTAGAGCAGGCGGAAGCACGTATTAAATCGCCGACGTCTAAGACCGAGCCAGGGGAATAACGTGAAACGTAAACATAAGCGACTTAGTTTCGTGCTCGTCGCATTTTGCCTGTTAGGCTCGGCAGCTGCGCTGATGCTGACTGCGTTTGAAGAAAACATCGTCTTCTTTTTCAGCCCCACAGATATCGTGGAGCAGCAAAAGGGGGCTGATGATCGACGCTTTCGTCTGGGTGGCCTGGTCGAAGAAGGCAGCGTAGATCGAAGTGGTGGCGAGACCATTGCCTTTCGTGTCACGGATATCTCAAACTTCGTCCCCGTTCAATTTACCGGCATTTTGCCTGACTTGTTTCGCGAAGGTCAGGGCATCGTTGCCGAGGGTCGCTTGGTCAACGGTGTTTTCGTCGCGGACGAAGTGCTGGCAAAACACGACGAGACGTATATGCCGCCAGAAGTTGCCGATGCCCTCAAGAAATCAGGCCAGTGGAAAGCATCTGAGCCTAAGACTGAGTATTAGCGCCATCCGGGCGCCGTTGAATAACAGGAGCCAAACATGATTGCAGAAATTGGCCATTTTGCATTGGTACTCGCACTGATGGTTGCCATTGTTCAGGGCACCTTGCCGATGGCGGGCGCTGCGACTGGCAATCAGCGCTGGATGGCGATTGGTAATCATGCAGCCATGGCGCAATTCCTGTTGTGTGCAGTTTCCTTCGGCTGTCTGACCTACGCTTTTGTCGTCTCTGATTTCTCGGTTATGAATGTGGTGCAAAACTCCCACTCAGCTAAACCGATGCTCTATAAGGTGTCCGGCGTATGGGGCAACCACGAAGGATCGATGCTGTTGTGGGTGTTGATCATGGCGATCTTTGGCGCGGCCGTTGCGGCATTTGGGCATTACCTGCCACCCGGCCTTAAGGCACGTGCCTTGTCCGTGCAGGCATTGGTGGCTGTCGGATTTTATTTGTTCATCTTGATGACGTCGAACCCGTTTGAGCGCGTATTTCCACCCGCAGCCAACGGCCAAGACCTGAACCCGTTATTGCAAGATCCGGGATTGGCATTCCATCCGCCATTCTTGTATCTGGGCTATGTCGGTTTCTCGATGGCATTTTCGTTTGCGATTGCGGCCCTGATCGAAGGACGCGTCGATGCTGCGTGGGCACGTTGGGTGCGTCCATGGACTTTGGCTGCTTGGGCATTCTTGACGATTGGTATCGCGCTTGGGTCCTGGTGGGCGTACTACGAATTGGGATGGGGCGGTTTCTGGTTCTGGGATCCCGTTGAAAACGCATCCTTTATGCCATGGCTAGTTGGGACGGCGTTGCTGCACTCGTGCATCGTCGTTGAAAAACGCGACACCATGAAGGCGTGGACCGTGTTCCTGGCGATCTTGGCCTTTTCATTCTCGTTGTTGGGAACGTTCCTGGTGCGGTCCGGTGTGCTGACGTCCGTCCATGCTTTTGCGACGGACCCAGAACGGGGTGTCTTTATCCTGATGTTGTTGATCATCGTGATCGGGGGGTCGCTTGCGTTATATGCATGGCGCGCACCGCAACTCAAAAGCACAGGTGTTTTCCAACCCATCTCCCGAGAAGGCGCGTTGTTGCTCAACAATTTGCTGATGGGAACGGCAACGGCGGTTGTGCTGCTGGGGACCTTGTATCCGTTGTTCATCGATGCGATTTCAAATGGTCTCGATAAAATCTCGGTCGGTCCGCCGTTCTTTAATGCGGTGTTCATTCCGCTGATGGTGCCGATGATGGTCGCGATGGCGATCGGTCCCTTGCTGCCGTGGAAGCGTGCCGATTTGGGTCGTGCGCTTCGCACGTTGTGGCTGGCAGGACTGATGGGTATCGCGTGTGCGCTTTGGGCATTATGGTGGCAAGACGGACATTCCCCTTGGGGCATCGTCGGGATCGCCGCCGCGGCCTGGTTGGCATTTGGCGCGATGAGTGAATTGGCAGAGCGGATCAAACTATTCCGCGTGCCGTTCTCGGATGCGATGCGGCGTCTGATCAATCAACCGCGTGCCTCGTGGGGGATGACTCTCGCACACTTCGGGCTTGCGTTGACCATTGCGGGTGTTACCGGTGCCGGGGCCTGGCGCGTCGAAAGCGTCCAGACCATGGCGCCCGGTGACACAGTGACTGTCGGTGGTTACGAATACCGATTTAAAGGTGCACAAGACTTTACCGGGCCGAACTATTTGGCGACGGCGGCAGTGTTCGATGTGTATAAAGAAGGCGACTTTGTAGTCACCCTGAAACCTGAAAAACGTGTCTATACAGTCCGTAATTTCCCCACAACCGAAGCTGGCATTCACACACTGTTGAGTGGTGATCTTTATGCCACCGTGGGGGATGCAAAGGGTGATGGATCGTACGTGACGCGCATCTACTTTAACCCCCTTGTTGTGTGGATGTGGATCGGTTCTGGGTTCATGGTTCTGGGCGCTGTGATCAGTCTTTCTGACAGGCGCTACCGCGTTGGGGCCCCAAAACGGTCCCGCATGACGGCGGCGGCGGCGCAGCCAGCGGAATGAGTATCCAGCAATGAAGATGAGGCAGTTACTGTTCGCATTACCACTCCTGGGGTTTCTAGGGATTGGGGCGTACTTGGGCATCGGGTTGACGATGGACCCCTCGAAATTGCCAAGCATGCTCGAAGGGAAACCGGTTCCAGCCTTTGACCTGCAGCCGTTGCAGGGCCGCGACGACATTGGGTTTTCGAACGATCATCTTAAGGGTGAAGTATCCTTGGTGAATGTGTTTGGGTCCTGGTGCGTGGCGTGCCGGATCGAACATCCGTTTTTGATGCAACTCAAAGCCAATGATTTGGTGCCCATCCACGGCATCGATTGGCGCGAAACAGATCGCCTTGCGGGTCCGGCGTGGCTCAAAAGATTTGGTGATCCCTATACGCGCGTCGGCGATGACCCAAAGTCCAAAGCAGCCATCGCGTTCGGTGTGACCGGTGCGCCAGAAACCTTTGTTGTCGATCAGCAGGGGATCATTCGCTACAAGTTTGTCGGCCCCTTAACCCCGCAGATTTGGGCAGAGACGTTGAAACCACTCATCGAACATCTGCGTAAGGAACCGTTATCGTGATCCGATTGCTGGGCGTAATTTTATTGATATCCGCGGTATGGGCGACCCCCAGTTATGCGGTCAATCCAGACGAAGTTCTGGCCGATCCTGAAATGGAAGAAAACGCGCGTGCGGTCTCGCGGCATCTTCGGTGTGTGGTGTGTCAAAACCAATCCATTGACGACTCGGACGCTGAACTCGCACGGGATATGCGTGTTCTTGTCCGTGAACGGATCGTGGCGGGGGATACCAATCGCGAAGTCCTGGACTACATGGTGTCGCGCTATGGGAACTACGTGCTGTTGAAACCACCGTTTCAGGCATCCACTTATGTCCTTTGGATCGGTCCCGCTGTTATTCTCCTGTTGGGCATGATCGCCATCGGTGTGTTCATGTATCAACGCAGACCAAGGACCGTTCCTGTTGGCGCAAATAAACGGAACACCGGCGCGTCAGGACTGACGGATGAAGAACGCAAGAAGTTGGATAAGTTAATGGGCAAAGATAGCTAATGGAACTCTGGCTTCCGGTTACGATTTTAAGTCTTATTGTTTTGGCCTGGCTGATAGTGCCCGGGATGAAACTCGCGCAGTCGAATGCCAAGCGCGCCGATTATGATATCAATGTCTACAAAGACCAATTGACGGAGTTGGAGCGCGAGGCCGCCGAGGGACGTATTGAAGGTCCCGAACTCGAAGCCGCCCGCCTTGAAATTCAGCGCCGATTATTGGCGGCATCTGAAGACAAAGAACAAAATGTCAAAGCGGCCAGCAAGGGTGGCACGTTGCCGATCTTTATCGCAGCCGGGGCAACGCCAATCTTGGCCGTTGCGTTTTATATGTACAACGGCTCGCCGAACATACCCGACCATCCCATGTCCGAACGTCCAGAAGTCATGCGCGCCGCCGATGCACAGGCAAGTGCCCACGCAGGCCAACAAGCGCCATCCATGGATGCTGCATTGGTCTCGCTTGAAAAACGCCTCGCGGAAAATCCGAATGATGTTGATGGCTGGATTTTGCTCGCGCGGTCTTATGCGGGGGTTGGCAATGCTGCCAAAGCGGCAGAGGCGTATGCCCGTGCGGTGCCTTTGGCGGATCGACATCCAATGCTGTTGGCGGACTGGGCCGAAGCGCGATTGAACGCGCAAGAAGGCCGCTTCACCGTCGAGGTCTTTAACGATTTTGTTGAAGCACGGGAAAATGATCCGACGCTACCCAAGCCATGGTTTTATATTGGCCTGGATATGGCAATGGGTGGCAACTTCCAAGGCGCCGTGCAGACCTGGACCGATCTTATGTTTATCGCCCCGGACAACCCCCAGCTGAAACAAGCACTCAACCAGCAGATTAATAAGGCCGCAGAAGAAGGCGGCATCGACGTCAGTTCTATAACGCCATCCGATGTTGCCAAGCAGGTGGCTGCGCAGATGCAGGCCGTACGCACACCGCAAACGCCTGAACTGACAAGCCCGCCATCCGTTGCCGCAGCGCCACCTGGACCGTCCCAAGAGGACGTGCAGGCTGCCCAGGAAATGTCTACCGAAGACCGTTCTGCATTTATCCGTTCCATGGTCGCGCAATTGGCAGAAAAAATGGAAAAAAATCCAAATGATGCAGAAGGATGGCAACGCCTGATCCGGGCCTACGAAGTCTTGGGAGATACGGACAAGGCCGCCGAAGCGCGCCAAAGACTTGAGGCAATCAAAGCCAACTGAGCGAACCTTCTTCTATGCCGCATTGTCCAGGCCTGTCAGCTTGGCTATAAGCCATTCCAGAAAACCCATTATTCGAAAAAAGCAGAGGCTCCTATGCAGTTTAAGTCCATTGATGATCTTGATGTTTCGGGTAAGCGCGTTTTGGTACGCGTCGATTTCAACGTCCCCATGCGTGATGGCAAAATCACGGACCCGACCCGCATCGAGCGCGCGATGACGACGTTAACGGAACTCGCAACGGCGGGCGCAAAAGTCGTGGTGTTGTCGCATTTTGGGCGCCCCAAGGGACAGGTCGTCGCAGACATGAGCCTGGCACCTGTAGCCGATGCGCTTCGCGACATCGCAAATGTCCCCGTGTCCTTTGCGACTGATTGTGTGGGCGATGTGGCTGCGGCGGCGATTAATGATGCCGCTGCGGGATCGATCATTGTCTTGGAAAACGTCCGTTTTTATCCGGGCGAAGAAAAGAATGATCCTGAATTCGCAGCGCAATTGGCGGCCAATGGCGATGCCTATGTGAACGATGCATTTTCTGCCGCACACCGGGCCCATGCCTCGACCGAGGGGATTGCGAAGTTGTTACCATCGGCAGCGGGTCGTTTGATGCAGGCGGAATTAGAAGCCCTGTCGGGTGCGCTCGACGCCCCGACGCATCCTATGATCGCCGTTGTTGGCGGCGCGAAAATTTCCACGAAAATGGCTGTGCTTGGGCATTTGGCCGAGAAAGTTGATCAGATTGTTATTGGTGGCGGTATGGCGAATACGTTCCTGTATGCCAATGGTGTTGGCGTTGGGAAATCGCTGTGTGAGCCTGACATGGCCGATGAAGCACGCGCGGTTGTCGCAGCGGCTGCCAACGTCGGGTGTGAAATTGTGTTGCCATTGGATGTGGTTGTCGCGGATGCCTTTGCCGAAGGAGCAGCATCCCAAGTCGTCGCATTATCGGATGTCCCGGATGACAAAATGATTTTGGATGTCGGGCCGAAAACCATCGCAGATTTAAACGCACGATTGGCGAATGCGAAAACCGTTTTGTGGAATGGCCCGCTTGGCGCGTTTGAAATCAAACCGTTCGACGCGGGAACCAATGCCGTTGCCCAAGAAGTCGCCACGTTGACGGCGGCGGGACAACTGCTGTCCGTCGCAGGTGGTGGGGATACCGTTTCTGCATTGTTGAACGCCGGTGCGGCGGATCGCTTTTCCTATGTGTCCGCAGCGGGCGGGGCGTTCCTGGAATGGATTGAGGGCAAAACCCTGCCCGGCGTTGCGGCCTTGATGGCCGACTAACGCGGGCAAACGCCCCGAACGACGTTACATGATTTATCGCTATCACTCTGCGTCGTCCCGGAAACCGTCAGGTTGTCCGGGATCTTCTAAGCACGGTTGAAATATTTTTAGGTGAACCAAGATCCTGGCCTTTCGCGGCGCTCCAGCCGGGACGACGGGGTTGGTGATTTCAAGCGAACGGGTCGTCATTCGACCGCTTAAGGGGACGACGCTCAGATAACGCGCCGGGTTTGGCGGGCTGCACCTTGGTCAAAATATCGTCCAGCATGTGTTGCAGATATTCCGACTGGCTGAGTAATTTGTTTGTGGCTTCCAGTGCCTGATACGAAGCTGTCTCGGCAATATCACGCGCGATTTCGTTGACGCTATCCAGGGTCTCTTTGACCTGCAGGGCCAATCGTTCCGTCCGTGACGTTGACTCACGTAGTGCATCAAAACGTTTGCTATAGGCACGCTCCGCGTCGACCCGGCGGCTATCCTCGGCAAACGGCACCAGCGTATCGTCATCGGCGTTGGTGCGATCCCGAAGTGCATCTTTGCCGGGGCTTTGGAATGCCAGCGCGTTGGTCTGATCGCGAATGCTGATCACCAATTCGCCGATATCATTGACCAAATCCGTCAGCTGATCGATGCCGCCGATCAGCGCCTCGGTCCGTTCCACATCGTTGGCGGCGGCGGTGACATACTGGGTGAAGTTTTCCAGTCGCTGACTGACCGATGAAATCGGGCCGCCGACAATGTCAGTATCGCGGATGTTTCTGGCCGCTTCGTTAAGGGGTAGCTGTTCGTAGGTTTGTTCGTATTCATATGGCTCGTCTGAATACTCTTCGTTTGCGGCAGCTTGGTCATAGGCTTGCACGTGCGCTTGAATTTGGGCTTGTGCATCGGCTTCTGCAGCACGTGCGGCGGCCTCGGCATCGCGGGCAGCAGCCTCTGCGGCGCGGGCACGCTGTTCGGCGGCATCGATCAACCGTTGCGCGTCAGAGCCAATGGCTTGTGTTGCCTCGGCATCAAGGACCTTTCGGTCCAGCCGATCTTGTGTGCGTTCCAGGTCACGCCGCAGTTGCTCGGCTTCGATAATGGTATCTGCCCAGCCATCCAACAGACGCGCAATACGCCCAAAGTCGTCCCTGTTGCCTTGTGCTGGAATCAAAATATTTGGTGCGCCATTGCGCAAACGTTCACCCGCATCGGCAATGCGCTTTGCGGGTCCGGTCAGGCTTTTGATTAAAACCAGACCAAAGAAAAACAACCAAACGAGTATAGCCGCAGCACCTGCCAAGACAGAGTAGCGGGTCAGAAGTTGCGTGTTTCGAACTTTGGCGGCCGTTTCGATGCGCATGCGTTCGGCGAACGTGGCCAGCCCCACCAGACTGGGCACGAAGTATTCAAACAATTCCCCGAACCGTTGCGCTTCTGATGCCAATTCAAAGCGGGCATTGATCATCGCCAAAAGCTGCGTTTCGTGGGCTTTCAACAATTCGTCGATACGCCCCTTGGCGGTTTCGTTAATGTTGGCGACCGCAACAAACGCGATCAGGGCTTCGTAGCGTTTACGGATTTCTGCAACGCCTGCTTTTGATCCTGAAAGAACCGTTTCTTCGCCTTGGCTATCGATGCGTTCAATCTGGTTGATCAGGTTCGAATTGCCGGTTTCACGAAACGTGGTCCGCAGCAAAGCCGATGTGCGCCGCAATTGCGCCGTCAGGCCGGATTCAGTCCCGATGCCAATTTCGCGTTCGGTATTGATGAACGATTGAAACTGCTGGTCATACTGCACCAGGCCATCACGGATGGTGGTGACATGCTGGGCCAGGGGCTGCGCCTCGGGATAGGCGAACAGCTCATCCAACGCCGCAGATATATCGGCAAGGTCCGCCGAGAACCCATCGGCGATTTCAGTATTTCGCATTAGCATGAAGTCTCGTTGTCGCGCCTGCAGGCTATAGGTGCCGCGTTCGACATTGTTGACCAGCTCGTCGATGCGCGATCCGCGCTGCATTTCCGAGATCGCTTCATCCAGGCGCTGATCGGCATAATAAAACAAACCGCCAAAAGCGACGGCGGCGACGGCACAGGCCAGGAAAAACAACCACGTGCGTGCACCAGAACTGATGCCACCCAGGAATGACCGGTCAGCCGTGCTCGCGATGGGCTGATCCATATCGTCATCGTTGCGTGTCGCTTGAATGGCCATCCCACTCCCTACCGCATGGCACGTTTCACCTTAATCGCAGTGTTATAGCACTTGTCGCAGGCGGACACAGCTAGGAATGTCCATCAAAATGCCTGCCATAATATCACAAGGTATATTATCGATCCTTGATTGCGCGCCCCACATGTCACACCCTATCGGCCATGTCTGATGCCAAAAACAAAGCTGCGGGTGATTTTCAGGGCCCAGTGACACCGCGCATACCAGAAGGCGATGATCGCGAGCGCTTGGTGTGCACGGATTGCGGGTTCATTCACTATGATAACCCCAAAATTATCGCAGGGGCCGTTTGCACGTGGGAAGGTAAATTCCTGTTATGTAAGCGGGCGATTGAACCACGGATCGGGTATTGGACGATCCCAGCAGGTTTTATGGAATTACGAGAATCCGTCGCCGACGGGGCTGCGCGCGAAGTGGTCGAAGAATCCGGCGCGAACGTTGAGATCGAAAACCTGTTGGGTGTCTTTGAAATCCCGAGGATTTCTCAAGTTTATATGGTGTACCGGGCGCGGATGACCTCGCCTGACCTGGACCCTGGTCCTGAAAGCCTATCGGCAGCACTTTTTGAATGGGACGACATTCCGTGGGATGAACTGGCGTTCCCCAGCGTTAAGTGGTCATTGGAAATGTATAAAAACGGCGGTATTGGGCCGCATTTTAAGATCCATCGCTGATTTTTTTGGCGCACTAGGCGATTTTTGCCTACTTGGTCTATAAATTTACCATCCATTAACTTTCATTGTCGTAACGTCAGCCCATGACGGACGGGTTAGGTATATCAAGATCGAATGCGGGCAACGCAAATGCGCCCAGGACGGTCTATCAATCGGAAGGTGTTCGCGAAGTACAATCGCGCGCCCAGTTCCTTGAACAAGGTCAAACGCCGCAAGAGCGCGCAGGCCTGACGCGGCTTGATCGTCTGCTTGATGCTGGTGCGCCATTGGATACCAACGCGCCCCGTGGATTTTACCTTAATATTCGCGTATGACAGTCGCCATTATGTGGCGAATACTTTTCACTTCTTTTGTTTTTCTGATCGCAAGCAACGGCATCGCGTCTGCGGCGAAGCTTGATGTTGAGATTGTGGGCGTTGCCAGTGATTCAGGCGACGTTCATGTCGCACTTTATAACGACCCGGCTGGGTTCCCTAAATCCAAGGGCATGCTAATCGAAGAAGAAGTCCGGATCAAAAACGGGGTCGCCATTGCGTCGTTTAATAACCTGACCGCAGGGCGTTATGCGATTGCGATTTATCACGATGAAAATGGCAGCAATAAATTCGATCAGGGTCTATTTGGAATTCCACTGGAAGACTTTGGCTTCTCAAACGATGCGACTGTATTCTTGAGCCCTCCCGATTTCGAGGACGCCGCATTTGACGTCCCCGAAAATGGGACAACGATCCGTATTCACTTGAACCGTTGATGTTTCGTTATGGCGTTCGCTTGCCGTCGTGTTCGTTATAAGTGCGGCTGGCCAGCAGTGGAAAATCGGGTAAGCCCGAAACGCCGCCCGCCAATCCATCTTGTGCAATTACCAAGTTCGCCACCTGTTGTTCACGGGGCGGCAATGGGGCGTCACCATCTTTTAGGTCATACGCCGTTTTAACGCGGAGTGGGATTGATATCCCACGGATGTTGATGCCCTGCACGAATGCTTGTGCGTCTTGGGCACTCATCGGGGTACCTTTTACATTACAGTGATAGCCAAACATGATTTTGCTGGGACGCAGATCAGGGTCGCCATGTCGGACATCCCACGATCCAAAAAAACCAACGCATGGGCGTCCGGTATCCGTTTGTTGAAAAGGCTGCACCCAGAAACCACCCAAATCAGTTTTGATATGTTCAGACGCACCATATGAAATCGTGCGACCTTGGTTGAAGCGCCACATGGGGACGGTATCTGAAATCCGTTTGTTGAATTCCAGAACGATATTTCGTCCATGTTCGCGTCGCGTTTCCATGAAAAGTATTTCGGATTGCCCCGTTTCAGAGCGGAACAGGGCGTACTCTTCGCGCTGGGTGAAATCGGCGAATCCGATTCGTTGTGGTGCAATGCCTTGGTACGATTCACTGCTGACGGAAAGGCGCCCTTGTTCGTCAGGAACGGTTACAAAGGTGCCTGTGCCTTGTTTCGATAACGCGCATGCGCTTAAGGACACCAAAACGGCTGTTCCCAGGGCCACACGTTGTAGGGACTTAACGGAAATCATCATTCTACCTTTCGCTTGTTAAAAGCCTGCCCCCGGTTTGCTTAAATACAATTCCTCGTCTTTTGTATTTATACGGCCCAATACCGCATTCCGATGAGGAAAACGTCCAAATTCTTCGATCACTTTTTGGTGTGCGACAGCGTATTTGGTGTAGTCCTCGTGTCCCATCGCATCAAAAAGGCGAACAGCCTCGTTCTGGACTGTAATGTCTTCGCTATGTTCAAACGGTAAGTAAAAGAACATACGCGGCGATGGGGCGGGTATTCCCATGTCGTAACCATTGGAAATCGCGCGTTGTGCCCATTTCAGGGCAAGTTCATCAGCCTCGAAAGCTTTGGATTGACCACGAAACATATTGCGCGAAAACTGATCGAGAACGATCACAATCGCCAAATAATCGTCGCCATCCTGGGCCAGCGAATCATAGACCCCCATCGATGCGTCGTGATGGACATGCAGGAATTTATCGCGGATTTCAGCATCGAAATCATCGCTGGATTTAAACCAGAACTTCTGCGGTAGATAATGGCCGTCACTATCGACAGGGCCCAACCAAAAATCCAAAACGGTATGTGTGATATCTTTCATTGAAGCAGTTTACCAATGTATTGCATGTTTCCGCAAAGGGGTGGGGTTGACCATATGCAATGTACCCCTGACGATGTATTTTGGTGCGGGGCATTTGCCTGCGCGTTCTTTTGACAGCCATTGATGACGGAGCGAGATGCTCACCCCATGAGAATTTCGGTTCTGCTGACAACGTTCGTCATCGCCATCCTTGCCTTGATGGGGCTGGGGTTTCTTGCGTTGCCGACAATCGCCACGATGGTGGCAAGCCAGGCGTTGTCGCGCGCCGGCTTTGATGGGGCATCTATCACCGTTGAAAGCGTCGGCCTGACCAAGGCAGAAATCGTTAACCTTGATCTTGGGCGCAACACATCGCTGAGTGTTGAGCGGGTTATCATTGATTATTCCCCTGCACGATTGGCATCTGGTTTCCTGGATGGTGTGACGCTGGAGGCACCGGAACTCGGTCTTAAAATAGATGCGGCGGGGGCCTCTATGGGGGGGCTTGATGCATTCGTTTTTGCGTCGGATACCCCCGCTGCAGCACCCGTTATTTCCATCGTTGGTCCGGTTGTTGTGAAGTCAGGTCGGTTATTGGTTTCAACGCCTGTGGGCACGATCGCAGCATCCGTCGACGGGGATGCATTGTTGACCGATGGTCTGGGCACAAAAGTACAAACGACATTTTCGCTCGACCATGAAAAAGCCCAACTCAGTGGACGTCTGAACGGCCTTATCGATGACTCAGATCAGGTCCGCCTAGATATTGAGATCGAACAGGCGCGCAGCGAAGCGCAATTGGCATTTTCCGAATTGATCGGTGCCGTCACGATCGAAGGCAAAATGTCATCGGCATTTGACGGGGGTGGATCGTTGACGATCCAGGACGTGTCGTTTGATGGCTTGCCGATTGGCAATGTTGATGTTGCGGGGGCGTTGGACGGCAAAGCGGCACATATAGAACTCTTGCTCGCAGGTGATGGGACGGGCCTTACGCTTCAGACCAAGATCGATATGCCCAACATCTTCAATCTTGCAGCACCCGTCCGGGTCGAAGGTGAAATCGCGACGGATGGTTTACGAGGTGCATTTGCGCTGCCATCCGATATTGACTTGATCGGTGCGGCCACTTTTTTGATGGAAGCCAGCCAGGCCGACATTCGCAGTTTGCCCGCCTATTTCGCATCAGGCCGCCCGCTTCCCCATCGGGGGATAACAGGGATTGTTGATGCGGACTTGGTCAGTGTTGAAATGCCGTCGCAAGGCATCAGTGCGACATTGGACGGGGCCACAACATTTTTGATCGACAACAGATCGATCCAGGCACGGGCCGTCGATACATTGTCGATGGATGTGACGGTCGCGTCCGAGGGCAAAGACTATTCGTTTCGGACCTCTGTTACGCCCATCGATAACGTTCCTTTCGTTGCGGTCGGGCCGGGCGGGCAGCAACCCATCGATGTGGGTATGATGTTTGACGGCAGCTTGGAAGGTTTCGGAAAACTATCAGGTGCGCTTGGTGGCAATATGTGGGTGGGTGATGCAGAACGATTTGCGTTCGAGAATTTTTCGATCCAGTTGAACCCATGGCGGACCAAAGTCGCGGGTATGGATTTATCGATTGCGCGGCTGGTCACGCAGTTGTCGGGGCCCGTTGGTAATCTTGTGGTTGGACTGTCTGGCGACGTTTTATTTTCAGGAGATCCGAGCGCCGCGATATCCATGCGGGGTGGCGGGGCGACGTTTGCGACCCGCCTGCAAATTGAAGACAAAGCCATCTCGATCTATGCCGACGCGTGTCCGGAATTTCGCCTGAGTTCGTTGACAGTGAATGCCGCGCAAATCCAACCAGGCCCAATTGTGCTGTGTCCGATATCCGACACCACGCCGTTGGTGCGGCTCGTGAACGAAAATGGATCGATCAAAAGGGTCGATGGCGCAGGCACGATTTCGAGTGTCGAATTACAAACCGAGGGCCTTGGCCCATATCCCATTGCCGGGCTTTTACCGCGGATGGAAACCAAGGCGAGTTATTCCTTAAAGGATGGCACGTGGTGGGCACGATTAGCCGGTAAAGGCGGCGATATCACGTTGGAAGGTCCCGACGTGGCACTTGTCGGCACCAACATGACAGCAGAGCTAGAGGGTAAATCGAGCTTGCTGGGCGCACGCCTTAAGGTTGGTTCGGCCAGGGTTGCGGATAAGCGCCGCCCGCCGCGGTTTCAGCCGATCACGATTGCGGGCAATGCGTCGATGACATCTGACGCGATCGATTTCGATGCGCAGGCGACAGTGACCGATGGGCCTGTGATTGCTGCACGCGGGCGGCATCGGGAATCAGATGGTCGCGGCAATGTGACCGTTGATCTGGCGCGCTGGTATGCCGAACCAGGCAATACCATCGTCTCAGAAGCGTTCCCCATCCTTAAAGGAGTGGTCACAGATGTGACGGGCGGTTTTGAAGGCGAGGCGCGATGGGATTGGTCATCACGCGGGACCCGGTCCAATGCGAAACTTTTGATCGAAAATGGGGGCTTTGCCTCAATCCCGGTTGAGGTCCAAGGCATCAATGGCACGATCAATCTGATCGATGTGCTGACGCCAAAATCCGATGGTGTGCAGACATTTACCATGGGCTTGGTCGATGCAGGATTCCCACTCATGGATGGACGGCTGGAATTCGAGCTGCCCGGTGACAATACCGCGCGCATCGACCTTGTTTCATGGCCTTTTGCGGGGGGACGGGTTGGCGCGGATCAAATCATTGTGCCGTTCGATAAACTGCCAGACAGCATAACCGCGACAATTAATGGCGTTGATGCAGCCGAATTGGTGAACCTTGCGGACGTTCCAGATTTGGATGCCAAGGGGGCGTTGAATGGCATAATCCCCATCCGCTTTACCGATAAGGGCGTGGTGATTGATAACGCGCAGATATCGTCAATGGGCGCAGGCGTGCTGCGGTATCGATCAGCCAGTGCCGCCGAAACCCTAAAACAAAGCGGTGGGTCCGCTGAAATCCTTTCGAACGCCCTGCAGGATTTCCGGTTCGATGACTTGAGCATCCGCCTGGATGGCCCCCTTGATGGCGAGATCATCGCCAAGGCACAGATCAATGGTTCCAACCCCGCCTTGTATGACGGCAAGCGCATCGAATTAAATGTGTCCTTGCAGGGTGCCTTGCGAGAATTCCTGCAAAGCGCTAACGTTATTCGTAACATTCCAGAGACCATCCGGGACCGGGTGCAGGGTCCTTCTGGAAATCAATAGGAGGAACCACTTTGTGGGGAGCGACACTATGTCGTATCGAAACCTTCGTTCTGCGCTAATTCCGATTCTCATCGGTTTGACGCTTGCTGCTTGTACGCCTCGTGTGCAAATCGAGGCACCTGACAAGCCCATTGTGATCAATCTGAATGTCAAAATTGAGCATGAAGTCCGGGTCAAAGTTGAAAAAGACCTCGACCAAGTGCTGAAGAATAACCCTGGTCTGTTTTAAGGGTGGGCATAGATATGCGATTTAATTTCCGTTCGATTATTTCTATTTTGGCGATTGTGTTCTTTGTCGCCACGGCACCTGCACTGGCGCAAAGCCTGAGTCTTGATGACGCCAAAAGCCGAGGCCTCGTGGGTGAACAAATAAACGGCTACCTAGACGTCGTGCAGTCTGCACCGGGCGCACAGGCATTGGTCGATGACATCAATCTAAAGCGCCGTCAGTTGTACCGCGATATTGCGCGCAAGAACGCGATACCGCTCAGCACGGTTGAGAAACTGGCTGGCAAAAAAGCCATCGAAAATTCCCAACCCGGCCACATCGTTCAAAACGCCAGTGGGCAATGGGTGCGCCGATGACCATTGATCGTGACGACATGATGACCGAGTGGCTGAACAAAATTCAGGCGACCGATTTGGGCGACCGACAAATCA
>DGNZ01000196.1 GCA_002389175.1 Rhodospirillaceae bacterium UBA4479
TATGGGAAGACGTCGGACAATGGCATCGCCCCTGGTATTACCCCAAGGACGATGAAAGCATGGTCGAAGCGGTCGCACGTGAGTGTTTGGCCGTTCGCCATCAAGTCGGCATGCTGGATGCGACCACGTTGGGTAAAATCGATATCCAGGGCCCCGATGCCGCAGAATTCCTGAACCGCATTTACACCAACGCATGGCTAAAGCTACAGCCCGGGCGCTGCCGATATGGTCTGATGTTGGGCGAAGACGGCATGGTCATGGACGACGGTGTCACGTCATGCCTGGGTGAGAACCATTACTTGATGACGACCACGTCCGGCGGTGCACCCCGCGTGATGGCATGGCTCGAAGAATGGCTACAGACAGAATGGCCGGAACTGAAAGTCTATCTGACATCGGTCACAGAACAATTTGCGACCCTGCAGTTGGCAGGCCCAAATGCGCGTGCGTTGTTATCGGAACTCACCACTGACATCGATCTATCGACCGAAGAGTTTCCGTTCATGAGCTGGAAATCTGGCACCGTCGCTGGCATCCCTGCTCGCGTATTCCGGATCAGTTTCACAGGTGAAAGCTCATACGAAATCAATGTGCCTTCGTCGGCTGGATTGGCGCTATGGAATGACGTGATGTTGGCGGGTGAAAAATACGGCATCACGCCGTTTGGCACCGAAACCATGCATGTGCTCCGCGCTGAAAAAGGCTTCATCATTGTCGGCCAAGAAACCGACGGCACGGTAACACCGATTGATCTGGGTATGAATTGGATCGTGTCATCGAAAAAGCCGGACTTTGTCGGCAAACGTTCGCTGTCACGCGCCGATATGCTAAAGGCAGATCGCAAACAGCTTGTCGGGCTGCGCACGGTCGATCCGAACGAAGTCCTGCCCGAAGGTGCCCAGATCGTCGCCGAGACCAAACCAAAACCACCCATGGAAATGATCGGACACGTTACATCCAGTTATTGGTCGGCTGCCTTGGAACATTCCATCGCCCTGGCACTGGTCAAGGGTGGACAGGACCGGATGGGTGAAATCATCTACGTTCCGCTTGATGATAAAATTATTCCGTGTGAGATCGTCTCGCCTGTCTTTTATGATGTAGAGGGGAGCCGCCTCAATGGTTGATGCATACCGTCTCAGAAGCCCCCTCGCCCACTTGGCCATTTCCGCACAGGCCCGTGATGATATCGACGCCACAGTACAGTTATCGGAAACGCCATTCCGTGGACTGATCAACATTCGCGGCGATGCAAATGACGCCACATTCGTTGCGGCGGTCAAAAAAGCCATACGTTTGGATATTCCAACGGCGCCCAACACCGTGAGCGGCAAACCAGCAACGACGCGCATCTTCTGGCTTGGCCCCGATGAGTGGATGGTCGTCACCAAGCCAGCTGGCGGCAAACGTGCCTTCGATGCGCTGTGGAAAAACTTAAAAATTGATGGCTTACACGCATCCGTCGCAGACACATCCGAGGCCCGCACCACCATCACAGTATCCGGCCCGAATGCCCGCAACGTGATGGCAAAGCTATGCAGCCTTGATTTCCACCCCAGCCAATTCGGCCCCGGGCAGTGTGCGCAAACCGTCGTCGCCAAGGTCGGCGTGATGATGACGCAAACGGCCGAAACCAAATCTGGTGGCGCGACATACGAGCTTTATGCCCTCAGAAGTTTTTCAACGTATCTGTGGAATCGCCTTGTGGACGCTGCCAACGAATACGGCGTCCAGATCAGCTAAAGCAGTTGCTACTCGGCATTCAGGAATTTGTTATAATCAGCGGCCAAGTCTTTAACGGCAGCGGCGCGTAATTTTTCACCCAACGCTTCTGTCGCCAAGGTCGGGTCCGATCCGATCCGTCCATCGGGAAAGCGTCGGCGATAATCGGCACTGTCGTAGAAGCTGCCTGTGGGTGCGATCTCGGGTGACAGCTTATCCGCACTTTTGATTCTGGCGGCATCTTCTGGGTAAGCAAAATACGTCAGCGATACTTCGCCAGCCGTTGCGTGTGAACCGTTGGCTTCGCCAAATGCCTCGGCCTCAATTTCATGAACCGATGGGCAATCGAACCAATTTCTTAAAACGCATCTAATGCCCGCCCGGTTATGCTTTGCGGTGCCCAGGCTGCTTTCGGCGTAAATCTCATCAAAGGCAGCTTTGACCGTCGCGATATTCCCACCGTGTCCGTTCACAAAATAGAACCGATCAAATCCATGACACGACAATGATGCGACATAATCACCGATAACCGAAATCAATGTCGTTGGTCGCAGGGTAATTGATCCTGGGAATCCCAGATGATGCTGTGCCATGCCGACACTGATCGTCGGTGCAATCAACGCATCGACTTCCTTGGCCAAGGTTTCAGCGACAATTTCCGGGCACAGCGCGTCCGTGCCGATGAAACCTGTCGGGCCATGTTGCTCGGCAGAGCCAATCGGAATGATAATACCGCTGGATCGTTTCAGGTATTCTTCGACTTCTGGCCACACCATCAATTGCAAACGCATCGTATCCTCCGGATAAAAAAATAGGTTGGCCATACGCTAACCAATTCAACGGCATTGTCACCGAAAAATGTATGCCAGTTTTGGTCACACACCTGTGCTATGTTCGGGGTATGAGTTTACGATATGAAAAAGCGGACAATCTTCTTCAACTCGCCCTGGAAATGCAGGCGGCGCGGTTTGGGCTGTCGTTGCAAGATATCCAAGAGCGGTTTTCGATTGGCCGGCGCACCGCCATGCGGATGCGCGATGCTGTGCTGCGGAATTTCCCACAGGCCGAAGAAGTCGAAACCGGCGAGAAGACCAAACGCTGGCGCATTCCATCAGGGACGCTGGATCGTTTGGTCTCTTTCAGTGCCGAGGAATTGACCGATTTAGAACGTGCTATCGCCATGATGGCCGCCTCGGGTCAAACCGATGCAGCGATGCGATTGAAGGACCTGCGGACCAAGGTCAAAACCATCCAGCCCGCCGACATTGCACGTCGGACGGCCCCTGACATTGATGCGCTATTAGAAGCCGAAGGGTTCGCGATGCGCCCGGGACCGAAACCGCGTGTTTCCGGTGACGTGATGGAAGGATTGCGTGATGCCGTCAAAGCCTGCGTCAAAGTACGGATCAATTATCGCAATCGTCGTAATGGTAAGGTGAACGAACGTTTGGTTCATCCGTATGGTTTCTTATTCGGCTATCGGAACTACCTGGTTGCCTATCACGAGCATCCCAAGGCCAACGATTTTTCGCTGTTCAGCCTATCGAACATCGAAGGGGTCAACGTATCGAATGACTTCTTTGAACGTGATTCTGAATTTTCGCTCGCGTCCTTTGCGGCTCGTTCGTTTGGGGTGTACCAGTCCGAACCCGAAGATGTAATTTGGCGCTTCGCCCCCGAAGCCGCGTCGACGGCAGCAGAGTTTGATTTTCACCCTACTCAGCAGTTTGAGCCCCAGGAAGACGGATCATTGATCGTTCGGTTCCGAGCTGCATCTGATTTGGAAATGGCATGGCATCTGTATATGTGGGGCGACAAAGTTGAGGTGCTGGCTCCTCAGTCCTTAAAGGAATTAGCGGCCCATCGCCCCACTTGGCCTGCATTGCCGTGATTCGTTGCTAACACAACGTAACCAATAATATCTGGACCTGATAAACCTTCGGCGCAATTATCCGGGCTTAGAATTCCTGCGTTTGCAAATCTCGGAGATTGAAATGAAAAAAGTACTCATTGGATTTGGCGTTGTCCTTATCCTGATTATCGGTGGTGTCGTCGTCCTGTATTCCAACTTGGGCGATATCATCAAAGAAGCCATTCAACGCTATGGTTCAGAAGCTACACAAGCGATCGTCGTGGTTGATAGCGTCGATCTAGATGTCACCAATGGTCAAACATCGCTGAAAGGTTTCGTTGTCGGAA
This sequence comes from Rhodospirillaceae bacterium UBA4479, assembly GCA_002389175.1. Taxonomy (GTDB): domain Bacteria; phylum Pseudomonadota; class Alphaproteobacteria; order Rhodospirillales; family Casp-alpha2; genus UBA4479. Next base: position 3,922 of record DGNZ01000196.1, read on the forward strand.
ACCCAGCGGGGTTCAAGTCCGACAGCGCATTTGAACTTGGCAACATCGCTGTTCAGGTCGACACCAGCAGTCTTGATTCTGATACGATCATCATCAAGACCGTTCAGATTGATGGGCCAAAGATCACTTATGAACTCGGTGATGGCGGTCCAAACGTTGATGCGATTAAGCGCAACGTCGATACCTACGCGAAGCAATTTGCCAGCGGCGACAGTTCTTCTACATCAGCTGAAGATACAGGCCCGCAAAAGAAAATTATCATCGAACGCCTGACCATCACCGATGGCAGCGTCAACGTGTCTGCACCATTCCTGGATGGCAAGTCATTGGGCACATCGTTACCGACAATCACGCTGACGGATATCGGCAAGGATAACNNCCCAGCCGACGTGATCAAGCGCATCATTGATGAAATGACCAAGGGTGTCGGTGGCGCGATTTCGGGTCTCAATCTGGATGATATGAAGAAACAAGCGGCAGCCAAGGCGCAAGAGGCCATTGATAAAGCCACATCCAGCGCATCAGACGCCGTGAAGTCAGCAACCGAAGGCACAGGAGCCGCAGGTGAGGCCGCATCGGGTGCTGCTGATGAAGCAGGCAAAGCGATTAAAGGATTGCTCGGAAACTGATACCGAAATCTCTCCCCGCGCTTCGTGCACGGGGAGAGTTTTTTCGATGGTTAGCTTTTCGCTGACACGAGGCCGAATAGGTGTGCCAAATCTTTGAAGAAGATTTTGATATGGGCCATCGGGCTCTGTCTGGTTAATTTCTTCTCTGTATACGACTCCCACGTCAGACGCTGAACATCTGGGTCCGCGCAGATCGATGTGAAACGTTCCCGGCGCTCATCGGTCGTGTACCAAAATTTCTGCATC